>JASFGH010000249.1:0-6244 GCA_050123865.1 Desulfobacterales bacterium
CTTCAAGGGCCGGGGCGCGGAAGACAAATGCTTGCTGTTGGGAGATACCGAATTGACGTACGACCTTCTTAAACCTGCCGTATTCGACCCCATAGAATTACCAAATATCAGCTGGGAGCCGCCCACAGAGCTTCTGTCTGGAGACCCTTCGGAAGTTGTCGGCTATGAGCTAGTCGTTGAGCTGGTGGTCCAACTGAACGGCGATGAGCGCGTGTTCAAGGAGACCACCACGCTTCCGGCCGGAGTGACAGAGTACACGGTTTCGGAGTCATTCATGAATTTGATTAGACGCTCTCAAAATGCGGGTATTGTTGAAGAGTTGAAGGTCGAGATCTTAGCGGATGAGGAAAGCGGAAACAGAACCATTACCGAGGAAGAGGTGGAATTGGAATAGTCTCAGACCCAACCAACGCTTAATTTGCAGGCTCCATTCGCAACATACTTTTTTGCACTGTTGGGGCGAATGGAGCCCTCTTACCTTATGCCGCTGTTCGTTCGACGCGAAACTGACGAAAGCAACTGATAGACTGCCATCAATGAAATTAGAACCTATCTTAAAAATAGATGTGTAATCCATTTATCCTGGATAACATAGCCCTTGGGCATTAGATGCATTTTTAAGATAGGTTATAGTTACATCCCTTTCAAATACTCCCGGATCATCAACGCAGCGCTGCCGCCTTCCCCGGCGGCGCTGACCACCTGCTTGGTGCTTTTGTCGCGCACATCGCCGGCGGCAAAGATGCCCGGGATGCTGGTTTCCAGCAGCAGGGGGTCGCGCTTCTCAAATCCGGCCGGCCTTTTTTCCTGATGCAGCAGGGCATGGCCGGTGACGACAAACCCCCACTTGTCCAGCAAGATGCCGCTGTCGGCCAGAAACCCGGTATTGGGCACCAGGCCGATAAAAATAAAGGCCCCGTCGATCGGCATCTCCGCTTCTTCGCCGGTCTGGTTGTTGTGGACCCGCAGCCGGTTGAGTTTTGAATCCTGCCCCATAAATTCTTTGACCTCGGTGTGCCAGCACACCTCAATCTGGCGGTGGCCGAGGACCTTTTCCTGAATGATGCTTGTGGCCTTGAATTCACCGCCGCGCACCAGAATGGTGACCTTTTCGGCAAATTTGGTCAGCAGCAGGCTTTCTTCGGTGGCGCTATTGCCGCCGCCGACCACTGCTACGTGCTTGCCTTTGTAAAAAGGGCCGTCGCAGGTGGCGCAAAAATGAACCCCGGCGCCTATGTAGTCGCTTTCGCCCGGCACGCCCAGCTGTTTGTAACGGCTGCCGGTGGCAATCAGCAGCGCGTCGGCGCTGTACTGGCTGCCGTCTTCGGTCGTAACGCAGTGGTAATTGTCATGGCGGTTAACGGATGATAACTGCTGTGCCTGCAAGAGCTCGACACCAAATCGTTCCGCCTGTTTGCGCAGGCGCTCGGAAAACTCGATGCCGGCAACCCCATCCGGGAATCCGGGCATGTTATCCAGCTTTTCGGTTCCGGCAGCCTGTCCGCCGAAGGCGGCGCGCTCGATCACCAGGGTGTCGATGGCTTCGCGGGCCGTATACAGGGCCGCCGTCAGTCCGGCGGGCCCGCCGCCCAAGACGATCAGCTCGTAATGGCTGCGAGCGGCTCTGGTTTTGAGCCCCAGCTTGGCGGCCAGCTCTGCATTGCTGGGCTCTACCAGAAAGGAGCCGTCGGCAAAGGTAATGGTTGGGATGATCCGTTTGCCCTCGTTTTTTTCGATCACAAACTGCTCGGCTTCCTTGTCCTGCTCAATATCCACCCAGTCATAGGGGATCTGGTGTTCGCCCAGAAACTGCTTGCTGCGCCGACAGTCCGGGCACCAGTGGGCACCGTATACGGTAATCTCCGGTTCAGTCATCTTTTTGTCTCCTTATCATTGCAGTAAAGCTGGGCATACTGGTTAACTTAAGGAGGTTTAGTTACTTGTAAAGAAAGTTTCTCAGTTTCGAAAACGGAGCATACATGTTAGTATTCGAGTATTTCGAATCGGTTTGTAACACAGCCATTGGGCGCTAGATGCATTTTAGAGACTGCTTTTTACTTCTCTAACTCAGCTATCCGATCCGCCTGCCTACCCACCCGGATCATCCAGCGGCTGTCTTCTTTCAAATGGATTTCCGCCAGGTGGTTGAACTCTTTGGCCTGATCCGCGAAGCCCTTCATCAGCCAGGCCTCGGCCAGATAATAGTAATTCCGGCCGTTGGTGGGATGCAGGCTAACGGCCTGCTCCAATACCCGGATCGCGCGATCTGGCTGGCGTTCCTCCACCAGACGACGGCCCTGGTCGGTCAATTGCAGCGAGGCCACCGCCCGCGGGTTTTCCGCTGCCGTTTCTTCGCTTACCGTGATTTGATCCCCTTCAGATGGATATCCTTCCAGCATCGGTTTTGGGCATCCAGCCAGCAATGCCGCCAGCAGGATGATATCGATAATGTGAATGGTTTTAATCGTCATTGATGAGTCCCTTTACGCCCTTGATGATTTTGCCGGCGATGCCCTCTTTGGCATGCAGCGGGCATACTTCGTCCGGCGCACGGGCTGTCAGGAAAAATACATCTATCGGATCGGGGCAGCCCGCTACCGCCGGGCGCCCTGTGACCGGGCAAACCAGAATTTTTTCAACGCCCTGCGGGATTTTAAATTCGGTTTCAGATCGGTACTGGGGAATCGACTTTATCAATTCGGCCCAGATCGGCAAAGCAGCGGCTGCACCGGTGGCTTTAATCGAGTCCCCGTTGTCAAATCCCACCCACACCAGAGCAAGAATATCCGGTGTGTACCCCACAAACCAGGCATCTCTGAAATCATTGGTGGTTCCCGTCTTGCCGGCAACCGGCCAGGTCACCCCCCGCCATTGCAGCGAACGGGCCGTGCCTTCTTCAACAACGCCCTGCAGCATGCTGTTCATGATAAATGCTTCGGCCGGTGCAACCAACCGCTCGATATTCAGATGTTGATGCTCGAGAATCCGGCCAGTTTCGTCCACAACCCCCTTTAACGATAGCGGAAACGGCTGCACGCCCTCGGCTGCAAATACGCAATAGGCCCGGGCCAGCTCCAGCGGGATGACCTCAAAAGCGCCCAGGGCCAGCGACGGGTAGGGTTTCATGGGTGTCGAAAAATTAAATTTGGCGGCCAGCTCCACAATCTGCTCGAGGCCGGTCTTCATGGCCAGGTCAACGGTGGCTAGATTGTAGGATTTTTTGAGCGCATCCTGCAAACTGACCGTATATTCGGTCACCGGTTCAAAGTTCTGGGGATCCCATTGTTTCCCGTTGACCGTGTATGATTTCCGGTCATTTGACAACAGCGTCATAGGGGTAAACTGCTCCAGGGCACTTAGATAGACCAGTGGCTTGAAGGCGCTTCCGGGCTGACGGCGGGCCTGGGTGATGCGATTAAACTGGCTGACGCTGTAGTTGCGCCCGCCCACCAGAGCCAGAATATGTCCGGTTTTGGGCTGCATCACCACCAGGGCGCCCTGCAATTTTACTTCAGGCGCTGTGCGCTGCAGTTCCGGATTTGAATTCTCCAGGCGGGCCAGCCCTTTTGCCAGGGCCTCTTCCGCGGCCATTTGAACCTGGGTGTCCAGGGTGGTGTAAATTGAAAGCCCCAGGCTGGTCAGGTCTTCCGGTCGATACAGGGTGTTCAACTGTTCGGTCAGGTAATCGATAAAATAGGGCGCTTTTTTATCAGCCACGATAAAACCGACGGCATTGATCGGCTGATTGCACGCGTCTTCGAGTTCGGCCTGCGTAATCCATTCCCAGCGGTGCATGGCCTCCAGAACCATATCCCTGCGGCTTTGGCAGCGTGCGATATCCCGATACGGCGAATAATTGTTGGGGGCTTTGATCAGTCCGGCAATGGTGGCCGCTTCCGAAAGCGTGAGTCGCTTGACCGGCTTGCCAAAATAGAAATAAGATGCTTCACCGATACCGCTGATGGCAACCGAGCCTTTTTGTCCCAGATAGATTTCATTTAAATAAATTTCTAAAATTTCGCGCTTGTCGTATCTGAATTCAATGATCACCGCTATAATCAGTTCTTTTATCTTGCGGGTAAACGTGCGCTCCGGTGTCAGAAAATAATTTTTGGCCAGTTGCTGCGTTAAGGTCGAACCGCCCTGGCGGATGGCACCGTGACGCAAATTGGTCTTCACCGCCCGCAGAATGCCCCGCCAATCGACACCGTAATGCTGAAAAAAACGGTGGTCTTCTGCGGCCAGCACAGCCTGAATCTGGTGCTTGGGGACCTGATCTATCGAAATCAATTGTCGCCGTTCACGTTCCTGGCCGAAAAACTGCATGATTTCCTCGGGTTCCAGTTCCAGGATCGGAATCATCTGACCGTTATCCTTACGGCGGATCGTACCAATTCTGTCTCCATTGAAGTCGATCTGGGCTAAAAATCCGGTCCGCTCGGTCCAGGGGGTTTTAAGGTCATTTAAATAAATATCCAGCGTATCCTTGCGAATCCGAATTTCACCTTTTTGGAAAGGCAACTTCTTCACACTGCGATAGCCTAAATTGAAAAGCTTCTCACTAAACCGCACCGGGTTGATGTGCTGCCCCGGATACAGAAGCGTTGTATCCGAATAAACCGTCGAGGGAATGGACCAGCGGCGGGCGGAAAATCGTTTTTCAACCTGGCCGGATAAATGCCAGGCATAAATCAGCAGTGCGATCCCTCCCAGAAGGAAAAAGAGCAGCGTATATTTTATGATTTTTTTCAACATCATACTATTTGCAAAATCCGGAATATTAATTTCGAAACAATAGACAAATTCGAATATCAAATGACCCAAATACAAAAGTTTTGAACACCTGCCCTTTGGAATGCCGCTTTTTGGCGGCCCTCCCCGGGAGGATTCCACAGGGTAAAAAGTTGGGATTTTGAAATTGTTTCGGATTTCGTGCTTCGAATTTACTAATATAACGCATATTAGGTCTCTTGTGGATACCCAAAGGCAAAATCCCTAGATTTGCGGTTTTTGCCAGTGGTGCAACCCCCATATGAGGGATGCCATTGCCAGGCCGCTAATCGCGGCCGACACCAGGGCTGTCGCGTAAATGCCGCCCACCAGCCAGATGGGTCCGCCGATCAGCGCGCCGACCACGCGCCCGATTCCGGCCGAAGCCAGATAGCTGGCCATCATCGTGGCCCGCGATGCGGGCACCAGTTCGGTAAACAGAGAGAGGCTGGTGACGATCGTAAATTCGAACGTCAGGAATATGATAAACAGCCCTGTTAAAGCCATCGCTAACGTCTGTCCCAGAAAAGGCAGGATGCCATAGCAGATCAGACAGGCCGCCATGCCGCCGATCACCGAGCGCTTCAGGCCCAAACGATCAGCCAGGGCAGCTGTCAGCGATTCACCGGCCAATTCAGCGATGCCGATGACGCTGGTTCCCAGGCCCAGCGCCACAATACTCAAGCCAAATTGTTTTTCCAGCCAGGCTCCGTAAACCACGAATAAATTGTCATTTGCCACGCTAATCCAGAAGGCATACGAAAGTGCTCCCAGTGCGGCACGTTCCCGCAGAAGCCGCCGCCAGGCACCTTTGAATAAGGGAGTCGTTTGACCGGGCGCCGGCCTGTGTCTGCCTTTTTCGATGATGATTCTGAGCACCAGAATACCCAGTATACCCAGCCCCCCCATCGCAAAAAAAGGGGCCCGCCAACCGAGGCGGTCAATCAGTAGCGCAATCAGCGGGATGCCCAGCAGGGTGCTGCCCGCCCAGGCGAATTCGAGAAAACCGATCGCCAGACCCCTGCGATGAAACGGGACGCGTTCGCTGACATAGGCCTGTAAAGCAGGATCAAAGATGCTTTTACCCATACCGGCTAAAAAAAGCGCCACCAGAACCACGCCGTAGAACGGAAACAGGCCCGCGGCAAACATCCCGGCCACCAGCAAAGTCATGCCGCTGAGCATCATCAAGCGATAGCCCAGACGATCTGCAATCGGTCCAAAAAATAGCCCCAGAACCGCTGTGGCCTGATTGATCGCAATCAATGAGGTGATGGCTGTCAGGGGCACGCCCAAACCCCGGCTTAAGGCCGGTGCAAAGGGATAGGCAAAACGGCGCGCCGTGTTAAGCACCAGACGGCACAGAGTGGTCGCCACAATGCTGAGTGTTAAGCGGTAAACAGAGCCTGTGGTCGTGTCAGAAACGGGTTCCGATGGCATAGCCGCTCACCTGTAATTCAAGAACCTGAATTTT
>JASFGH010000250.1:0-6210 GCA_050123865.1 Desulfobacterales bacterium
TTATCGGGCGATCACACAAAGGCGTCCTTGAGCACTTGTATTCCGGATCGGATGTTACCGAGCTGCTGCGCCGGGCCTATACGCCGGTGCTGGTTTACAAACAGCTTTCGGAAACGGCCATTTCAGTGGAGGAGCCATTTGAACGACCGTTGCTGGCCATCGACTGGTCCCCTGGTAGCCTGCGTGCCGTTGAATACATAAAAGCATTAAATGACACCGTGCAGGAGGTTCACCTGGTGCACGTGGCTGATGAAAAAGAATTAAAAGGTCCATCTGCCATGGCGATTCAAAAAACGCGCAAAGAGGCGCGCAATAAACTGGATGACATCTGTGAAAGCTTAGAGAAGGCCGGGATCAAAGCCCGCGAGCATGTTTACATTGGCGATCCGGACGAAGAAATTGAAAAGGCGGCCAAGGACTGCCAGGCCACCATGATCGTTCTGGGCTCCTCGGCAAAGGCCGCCTGGGTTGAAAAATTTCTGGGCAGCACGCCCCGCAAAATTTCGGAAGAGTCCATTTATCCGACTTTGCTGATTCCGCCTGAAAAGGCAGAGGAATAGCGCTGACTAAATACAGCAAAACAGCCTCGTAATAAAGTATGCCAAAAAGCAAAATGGCTCAATTGAATTAAATTTAAATTAAGGATATAGAAACTGTCTCGAAAATAGTAGATTACGCCCCTCCCTTGAAAGCGGGATTTCACATCTGATTCTAGCCGATTAAGGTGTTCAACAATGCAAGGCGCAAACCGATTCAAAAGTGGAGCATACACGTTAGTATTCGAGCATTTTGAATCGGTTTGTAACACAGCCCTTGGGCGTTAGATGCATTTTGGGGACAGTTTCTGAGGAGGAGTGAACGTATGGCCGTCATCACCATCTCCAGACAATATGGCGCCGGTGGTAAAACTTTGGGTAAAATGGTCGCCACTGAGCTGGGCTATGAATTTGCCGATAGTGAAATTATCGCAAAGGTTGCTGAAATGGCAAATGTCTCGACCCACTGGGTCCAAACGGTGGAAAATGAAGCCGGGGGCAAACTTTCGCGGTTTGTTTCCAGAATGGTGTCGAGACCGCTGGTGGACAAGATCTTAAAAGGTGAGCGGGGCTATATTGATGAAACCATATATCTGGATTATCTGGTACTCATTATTGCCCAGATTGCCGATGAAGGCGATGTCGTTATTTTAGGGCGGGGCAGCCAGTATATCTTAGATGATCATCCGGAAGCCTTCCATATTCTGATGATTGATGAATTCGAAAACCGCGTACGGTTTATGCAAAAAAACTATGACCTATCGGAAAGGCGTGCCACGCGGCTTATCCGTGGCGAAGACAAACGTCGCAAAACGCTCTATCAAAAACTCGGCAAAACCGACTATGACGATCCATTCCTTTATCATCTGGTGCTCAATATGAGCAAGCTTACCCTCGATGAAGCCGGGCAGATTGTGTGCAACCGGATTAATACAAAAAAAGAGTAATTATATGAGGCGCGGAATAAGTTTTTTTAGACCGTTGTTTGTAGGAGCGATCATCGTATTAATGCCCCTGGTGTTGCTCGCCCATGATTGGAATGCGCCTGAGGAAGCCGCCCAACGCTCGAATCCGGTGCCAAAGGATGCAGCCGCTCTCGAACGCGGCCAAAAGTTATTTGAACAATTCTGTTCCAATTGTCACGGAAAGACCGGTCAGGGTGATGGTCCCTTAGCGGCAGCGCTGAATCCCAAGCCGACGAATCTGGCGACGCGTGCCGGGCACCATACGGACGGCGATTTTGCCTGGAAGATTACCAACGGACGGGGCGTCATGCCGGCCTTTAAAAACCAATTGACGGAAAATCAAATCTGGGAATTGACTCACTACATTCAGAACTTAAAAAAATAATACTCTAAGCGTCGCCTTACCTTGTTGTTTTTAGCTTACCAGATAGTTACGCATCATGCCCATATCCCCGTGTTCCAGAATGTGGCAATGATATAAAAACAATCCCGCATAATCTGTAAAATTCGTCACGATCCGTGCGCGTTCGCCGGGCATCAGTAAAACCGTGTCTTTCCAGCCCTCATCCACATAACCGCTGTGAAGTACCCCGCTGCGCTCAAGCACCTGAAACTGCTTGCCGTGCAGGTGAACAGGATGGGGCATGGGCATCATCATCGTTCCCATCTGCCGGTCATCGTTGGCCAGCTCCCATAGCTCGGTCGAATTCAGCCGGATCCGCTCATCAGCGGCGACCTCCTGCATGCGAAACGTGCGGCCGTTGATGAGCCCATGCATATGGCGCATGAAAAAAGAAAACTGCCGCGGGTTATCCATGTTATCCGCATCCTGCGGCTGATAGCGATCGATTGCAGAAAGTTTCCGGGGAAGCGAGCGGGTTTCTGTTTCTTTTGAAGTCACATTAATTTTTAAAACACTAATGGGCGCTCCATTGGGCAAAATATCAGCCCCCGTCATGCCCCGGCGCGGCCCCAGGGCACTTCCCTGCATGGCGGGCTCAAAATGTTGACTGACCAGTTCAAGCGATGTGTCAACCGCATATCGGCTGAAATCCGCCCACAGCTCGATGCGCTCGGCCGGGCCCAGGACGACATATTTTTGCACGATCGGTTTTTCCAGCAAGCCGCCATCGGTGGCAATAACGGTCAAGGGTGTTCCGTCACTCCAGGCCAGTCTGTAAATGCGCGAGTTGGAGCCGTTTAATATGCGCAACCGATAGGCTCGGGTACTGACCGAAAGCTTGAAGTTAGGCCGGCCGTTCACACAGATGCTGTCGCCCAGCATGCCCGTCATACTGTCGTGCATCCCGCGCGGCAGGTATACCAGCTGGTTGTCGGCATTAAAGGCGCGATCCTGGATGACCAGGGGAATGTCCAGCTGTTCAGACGGCAAATTCAGTTTTTCTTCCTCAGCATCGGTGATCAGAAACAGCCCCGCCAGGCCGCCGTAAACCTGATGGCCGGTGCGGCCATGCGGATGGGGGTGGTACCAGTAAGTTCCGGCGCGGTTTAAAACTTCGAATTCATAGGTATACGTTTCACCCGTGGGAATAACATCCTTGGGATGACCATCCATACTGGCCGGGACATGCAGGCCATGCCAGTGGATAATGCTTCGGGCCGGCAGGTTATTTTTAAAATGGATGCGGACCTTCTGGTGCCGGCGAGCGCGGATGATGGGTCCTAAGTAAGATTGCTGCAGGTGGGTCAGACTGTTGGCATCTCCTTTGATCACTTCTCCTGAGTATTGCCACACGGTTGTGGGTTGACCTGGAAAAATCTGTATTTCAGATGGCCTTGCTGTCAAAGAAAGCTCTATATCCGGCGAAAATTCTGGATCTTTAGATGCTGCCATAGCGGCTTTTGTGAATGGCAATCCATGGAGGTTCAAAAAGTTTGCGGCCCCCGCACCGGTAAGGTATAAAAATTGACGTCGATTGATCATATGTTAAATCCTTTTGATTGGCTTTGCGCGAGCGCTGAAGACCACCCTTTTGACGCTAGGGGTCAGCATTTGGGTGGAATCCATGCGGTTGGCCAGGTGGCGCATCAAAAACACGGCTGTAACCAGTCCGATTAGTGTAAAAAACGCCATTCCCAGGGATGGATTCAAGCCGATGGCCGCTGAAAGCGGATTGGCTGAAAAGGCACCGACAAAAATCCCCAGAACTGGAATCAGATAAACAATTGCGGTACCTTTAAGTTTTGTCTTTGAGCTCAAATACAATTCAACCTCATCGCCCTTTTTTGCCCGGGCGGTATTTTGCGCTTTGACCACCATTTGGTCACTGCCCTGTGTCAGGCAATGATGACGGCTGCCGCAGCTGGAACAGGCGCTGGAGCGTTTGGTTTTTACCCAGGCCCATCCCGCTTCTTCGCGTTCGACAATGCCGTGCTCTGCAGACATTTTTTACCTCTTCGCTCATGTTATAAAGGTAGACGAAGTGCATGCCAAAAACAGCCTACCAACCCCTATTGTAAGGTATGAACGATCAGACTATATGCAATATGGTTTTTAATATTCGTTTCCGTTTGACTGAATGATCACAATGTCAAACGCAAACTTGCAGCCATCCTCAGTGTGGATTTAGACATCTATATTGGAAGCCTGCACAAAGCGGGGCTGAAAAAATTAAACTGCAAAAACAATTAGCAATGAAAATAATGTTAGGTATTGATGTGTAAAGACATTCAATCGGGAGAGCTTGATTCCGACAGCGGATTTTCCCAACGTAAGCCAGGAAAACGGCCGAAATCTCCGTCTGTGGAACACAGAATCAATCCGTGCTCAATGGCAAGGGCTGCCAGGTGGGCATCCGGAATCAGATTGGCTCGTAGGCTTTGGTCAATTAGCAGTGTTTTCAGCGCTTCTCGATGGCGGTCCGTGGGTTGTGGAATCCAAACCGGCGAACAATCCAACCACTCTTCGACCTGTTGCCACGCTTTGTCGATGGTTTCGGGGTGCTCGAAAATTCGCGGATTGGTTACCAGGCGAATGAAAGCCAGAAGGCTGGGCCAAGGCAGCCCGACGGATGCAGTACCACTCAGATGCGCATCAAGCCAGTTACGGGCAGCGGGGTGCTGCGGAAATGTGTTGACGTAAGCATATATGAGCAGATTGGCATCGATCAGGATCACCGGAAATCCTCACCTTCAGCGATGGCAAGGGTCTCGGAGATATCGTCGAGGCTGCCCGCTAAACAACGTCCAAGTGACACGGACTTTGTTTTATAAGGCTTAACGGGCCGGGGTGGTCGGTTCATTTCTTTAAGGCCCTGCCGTAAGGCTTCATTGACCAGTGCTTTATAACTTAGCTTCCGGGTTTTGCGAATTTGTTCCAGAGCCGCTGCGACATCATCGTCTATGGTAAGCGTTGTTCTCATACATCAAAACATAATATATTTGATGTGTTGATGTCAACTTTAAATAAAAAGCGATTTGAGATAAAAAATGAACTGCCCAAAATGACATATTGAAAATCCGGATGATAACAAATTTTGCCGGGAGTGCGGAGTGGCAATTATGGAAGCATGGCGAGCCACTGGCAGGCGGGCGCAACCAATATTATCTGGTTCCAGACTGGTGACTATGTTGGGTGACGCTGAATAGCCGAAGGTGTCGTAAATGGCCGGATCAAAAGCTTCGCTGCCGGCGGCGATCACCACCGCGCCCACCTTCAGGTTGAGTTTGTTTTTTTGATCTTCGAAGTTGATGGCGCCGGTCGGGCAAAATTTTTCGCAGGCTCTGCATTTGCATTTCAGAAAAAAAATGCAGCTGTCGGCGTCGATGGTGTATTTGAGGGGCACCGCCTGGGCGTACTGCACGTAGACCGCTTTGCGCTTGCTCAGCCCGCCGTCATAGGCGTTGGAAACTTTTTTAGGACATTTATCCGCACAGGCATTGCAGGCAATACACTTGTCCTTGTCGACATAGCGCGGGTACGTGGTCAACTGAACTTCAAAATTGCCCGCTTCACCGCTAATGCTCTGCACTTCGCTGAGCGTCAGCAGCTCGATGTTGATATGCCGGCCGACCTCGACCAGTTTCGGCGATATGATTCACATTGCACAGTCATTGGTCGGAAAGGTTTTGTCCAGCTGCGACATCATGCCGCCGATGGAGCTTGAGCGCTCCACCAGGTAGACATAATATCCGGAATCGGCCAGATCCAGGGCGGCCTGCATACCGGATATCCCGCCGCCGACCACCAAGACTGCACCTATGGCTGTTTGCGACATATTTACTCCGTCATTAAGAATGATGTGATTTCAGATATATCAATTTCATTTTGGGCAATGCCCAGGGTTTTTTCATCGATGCCCATGCTCAGGCCCAGCAGCTGCGGGTACAATATGGGTGCAATGGGCGCACCATTATTGGGTTGTGGGACCATGCGCTTTTGCACGCCATCAAACTGAAGCTGGGAATAGGGGCAGGCGGTGCAGATGAATTGGGCACCGGCCTCCAGGGCACTGTCGATCTTGTTTTGGGTCATGTCCCTGGCCAGCTGATCGTTGATGCCGGTCATAGGCGCTCCGCAACAATCCAGTTTGCGGGTCCATTCTACACTGTAGGCGCCAGTGACTTCCACCAGCTCGATGTCTAGCCGGGCGCACACCGCAGCGGTGGCACCGGCATATTGCTTGACGCGAGAGGGGATGTTGCAGCCATGGAATAACGCAAACTTCATAGGGCTTTTCCAAACCATC
>JASFGH010000251.1:0-6196 GCA_050123865.1 Desulfobacterales bacterium
GTTCTTTTTCCGGCCTGTTTTCCATTCGATTTTTGTCACCGCTAATGGTGGGGGGTATAATTTTGCTCAGTATGCTGGTCGGATGGTTTGGCTCTTACATTTCTCTCAAGCAGTTTTTAAAGGCGTAGCTATCCCGGGGCATTCAAAAAAAGCCTAACAGCAGCGCACGAAGGAAGGAGAACACAAAAAAAGATATAATTTCGCGGCTTTTTTATTTCGTGTTTTCGTGATAATTTTTGTTATGGTCTAAAAATAAACCTTTTGGCTTTTATGAACGACTGCACCGCAAAAAAATACAGGAAAATTCTAAATCTTTGCCTGGTGTCCGGCTGCCTTTTGATAGTTGCAGCCAGCCCTCAGATAAAGGCTCAGGAATCGGGCGCGCCGATTGATGAATACAAAAAAAAGGTCCAGGATATCAGTCGCGAGATCGAAGAAGGCAGAGCCAAAATTCGAACGTTTACCCATAAGGAAAGCGACATTATTCAACAGTTAAACCGGGTGGACCGGAATTTAGATCGCTCCCGCAAACGGACTGCCGGCCTCAGCCGCGAGATAGAACGCCTCAATAAGATGATAGCGGAATCAACGGCGGCTTCTGAGAATCTCGCTCAACAGATAAAGGCCAATGAGCAATATGTGTCCAGCCGCTTGGTTGCATTGTACAAATTGAGGCGGCTGGGAAAATTTCAGGTCCTGGCTTCGGCAGAAAATCTGCGAGAGCTGCTCCAGCGCAAAAGAGCCATTGAACAAATCCTGGCCCAGGACGAAAAGGTTATCAAAGATTTGATGAACAACCGGCGGGAATTGGAAATTGTGCGATCACAATTGGAGGCGAATCGAAAGAAAAAACGCCGCCAGGCCGATACCTACCGGGAAAACATCAATCACATGGCCACCGAGCGCAAGACACGCTCCCAGCTGTTGGCCTACGTGCGCAAAGAAAAGTCCGCCCAGCTGGCCGCTATCGAATCTTTGAAACAGGCGGCCCGGGATTTAGATGAAAAGATAAAAAATTTAGGGATAAGGAATCGTCAGGGGGTGCCGGAAGAATTTCAAACCGGCGAATCCTTTGGCGCATATAAAGGCTTGCTTAAACTGCCGGTAAAAGGTAAAATAGTAAGTCTTTTCGGTAAGTTTAAAAATACCCGCTATCAGGTGTTAAATTATCGCAGCGGCATTGAGATCCAAACCGATAGAGGCGAGCCGATTCAGGCCGTTTATGCCGGAAAAGTCCTTTATGCCGATTGGTTTAAAGGATACGGAAACATGATTATTATAGACCATGGAGACAATTATTATACGGTCTATGCCCACATCGAAGAAGCGTTTAAATCCAGCGGAGATTCCGTTGAAACCGGGGAAGTGATCGCCACCGTTGGAGATACTGGCTCTATCAGCGGTCCAAAACTGTATTTTGAAGTTCGACACCATGGCAAACCGTTGGATCCGATGCAATGGATTGAAACGGGCTAACAATTTAAGGAGTACTTAAATGAAATTAAAAAAGATGCATAACGTTAAGCTTTGGATGATCATGGTCAGCGCCGTGGTTTTATGGACGATCGGAGCCGGTTTTTTCGGTGATCTTGCTGCTAAAAATGACGAATCCTATGAAGGACTCAAAATATTTGCCGATGTCATTGAATTGATTGAAAAAGAATATGTGGACAATGTCGAATCCAGAGAGCTGATTGAAAAAGCGATCCAGGGTATGCTTCATAGCCTGGATCCACACTCAACCTTGATGCCGCCGGAGGCATTTGAGGATTTGCAAATTGATACCAAAGGAAAATTCACCGGAATCGGAATTCATATCACCATGCGAGATGGGTTTGTGACCGTCATTTCACCCATCGAAGATACGCCGGCAGATAAAGCCGGAATCATCGCCCAGGACCGAATCGTAAAAGTTGACGGCAAACAGGTAAAGGATTTGCGTGAAGCCGTCAATATGATGCGAGGTCCCAAAGGCACCAAAGTTTTGGTGACGATCGTTCGCCAGGGAGAAAAAGAACCGCTTGATTTTGAGCTGGTACGGGATGTTATTCCGATTATTAGCGTTAAAGCCATTGAGCTCAAACCGGGCTACGGCTATATCCGCCTATCACAGTTTTCAGGCAGCACCACCAAGGAACTTGAAGAGGCTTTAAGTAAAATGGAAACCGGTGATGTCCCCGTTAAAGGACTTGTGCTGGATTTAAGAAACAACGGCGGTGGCCTGTTGAATCAGGCCATTCAAGTGACCGATCTTTTTCTGGATGAAGGCAAAATACTATCGATCAAAGGGCGAAACAAAAAAAATACAAAGGTGTATATGGCCACGCCGGATGCAGGCACCCGCAATTACCCGCTGGTTGTGCTGATTAACGGTGGCAGCGCCAGCGCCTCTGAAATCGTGGCGGGTGCGCTGCAGGATCAAAAAAGAGCGCTGATACTGGGAACGACTTCCTTTGGCAAAGGCTCTGTGCAGACTGTTGAGACCTTGCGAGACGGCTCCGGGGTAAAATTAACCATTGCCAGGTATTTCACTCCCAATGGACGGTCCATTCAGGCCAAAGGAATTGAACCGGACATCGTTTTAAAGCATAAAAGCATTGATCCCTCCGAGTCCCAGGAAGAAGGTTTGTTAAAGGAAAAAGATTTGACAAATCATCTTGAAGCTGAACCTGAAAAAGATAAGAAACAACGTGAAGAAAATCAAAATCAAGAAATGCAGTTTAGGGTCGGTCCGTTGGATCACGATCGGCTTATGACCGATAATCAGGTTGTCCGTGCGCTTGAAATCCTCAACAGTTATGACATTTTTAAAAGCTTAAACAGCTGATGGATATCAGCGCCGCTGACACTGACGTCTAAATGGCTAAACGAAAACCAACCCGCAAAAAGCGACGATCAAAAAAGCCACGGAATAAATCTTCAGTTAAAAGTCCACTGCTTAGAGCGCTGGCCGGCCTGACCGTTCTGGCGCTGGGAGTCGTTGCAGTTGGTGTATTGCTGTATTACCTGGCCCCACCCAAAACCACCACCTCACCGTCAACGGCAACCAAACCACCGCCGGCCAGGGTGCCGGTGGCAAAACAAAAACCAACCTATGAAATTTATCCCAAAAAGAAACTCCCGCCGGCCACAACAGCGGTTAAAAAGAAAATTCCGCAACCCATTCCAAAACCGGAGTCAGGTAAATCCTTGCCATCGGTGGCGCTTATCATCGATGATCTGGGTTACGACAAACAAATTGCCAAAAAATTTGCCCAGTTAAATGTGCCTCTGACATTTTCGATATTGCCCCATAGTCCCTTTCAGCAAAAAATCGTTCGGCTCGCAGAATCAAAGGGGTTAGAAATCATGCTGCACCTGCCCATGGAGCCGAATGAGTATCCCAACGTCGATCCCGGCCCCGGAACGCTGTTGGTCTCGATGACGGCTGATGAATTGATCGCCCAGCTTGATAAAAACCTCAATACCCTGCCGAATGTTAAAGGCGTCAATAACCACATGGGTTCCCGGCTGACTGCGGAATCGACCCAGCTATATCAAATATTTTCGATTTTAAAGCAACGGGGCCTTTACTTTATTGACAGCCGCACATCGGCGGATTCCCTGTGTGAGCCGTCGGCACGCCTGTTTCAGATTCCCTTCGCCCAGCGTGACGTTTTTCTCGACCATTATCCGACTCCGGATTTTATCCGCAAGCAAATAAAAGAACTCATTCGGATTGCCAAATACAACGGCCAGGCGGTGGGTATCCTGCATCCCCATGTTACAACTTTAAAAATTTTGCAGGAAATGCTGCCGGATGTGCAAAAACAGGTTCACCTGGTGCCGGCTTCCAAAATTGTGCGCCCCGTCGGATGAAACCCATTAGAAAACATATCCTGAAGGAATCATTACACATTATTCTTTAGCCTTGTATTGCCGGGCAAAAATCAGGTAAAATATAACATTGGCCGATGAAAACCGCTAAATTGAGCCTATATGGATGTCAAAAAGCAGGTGGCCGGTGAGCGAAAACGTACAAGACCACACGCAATGCTTAACGAGTTGACGGCATGAACGAACAAGCACCTTTATACAGCAGTCGTTTGATAAAAAATTATTTGGAGTACATCAGCAAAAATTATCCTGACGTCGGCATTGATGCGGTATTAGACTACGCCAAAATGACCCGTTATGAGGTAGAGGATCCGGCCCATTGGTTCAATCAGCAACAAATCGATTCTTTTCATCAAATCGTATCGCAAAAAACAGGTGATTCAAGCATCTCCAGGGCTGTGGGGCGTTACGCAGCATCATCTGGTGGTTTAGGTGCAGCAAAACAGTTAATGATTGGCTTAATGAGTCCTACAGCAGGCTACCTGCTTATTGAAAAATATTATCCCCTATTCAGCCGCGGCGCTGCTATCAACGTCAAAAAGATAGGACCCACTTCGGTTGAAATTATTTCCAAACCCAAACCGGGTGTTGACGAGAAACCGCATCAGTGCGAGAACCGGGCCGGCACCTTTGAGTCGATGGCAAGGCTGTTTACTGAAAAATTTGCCCGGGTGGATCATCCTGAATGCCTCCACAATGGGAATGAGCACTGTCGTTATGTGGTCACATGGGAAAAGACGCCTTCACTCGTTTGGAAGCGCATTCGCAACTATTTTCTAATCCTGGCTGCCCCTTTTGCCTTGCTCCTTTTCGGGTTTATGGCCCCTTTAGCCTGGAGTATTACGCTGTTGGTTTTTGCTTTGGTGGCTATCGCTATTTCATTTTACGCAGAATATCTTGAAAAACAGGAGCTGATTCATACTGTTGAAACCCAGAAATTGGCCGCAGAAGATCATATTCTGGAAAGTAACATCCGCTATAACAACACCTTGCTGATTCAGGAAATCGGCCAGGTCGCTTCCAAAATATTGGCGGTTGACGAGCTGCTTAAAAGTGTCGTCAGAGTTATGGAAAAGCGTCTTCATTTTGACCGCGGAATGATTATGCTGGCAAACGAGAACAAGTCCCGTTTGCGTTTCAGCACCGGATACGGCCATACGATTGAACAGGAACAATTTTTAAGTCGTCTAGAATTTAATTTGAATAATCCCGAATCAAAAGGCTTGTTTGTGCAAGCCATGCGGGAGGGCAAACCGCGTTTGATCAACGATATCGGCGAAATCGAAGATACACTGTCTCCGCGAAGTCTCGAATTTGCCAAACGCATGGGCGGTCAATCAGTGATATGTGTTCCCATCGTTTATGAGCAAGAAACGCTGGGAATATTGGCGGTCGACAATATCAAATCCAAAACACCGTTGCGACAAAGCGATGTAAATCTTTTAATGGGTGTAACATCCCAGCTGGCCACCAGCATCATGAATGCCATGTCCTTTAAAAGGCTGGAGCAGAGCGAAAATAAATATCGTGAGTTGGTTGAAACTGCCAATAGTATAATCCTACGAATAAACACGCAGGGTCGCATTACCTTTTCCAATAAATTTGCGCAACGCTTTTTCGGTTATACCGAAACCGAGTTCTTTGAAAGGGATGTCGCCGAAATTATGTGGCCGAAAAGCAGGACAACACGTCAGGATTTTGCAAATTGGATCCATGTTCTGCAAAAGGATCCGGATCGGCCGCTGGTCAGTGAAAACGAGACCGAACTCAGAAACAAAGAACGCGTCTGGATTGCCTGGACCTATAAACCGATTTTTAGTGACAAAGGACACTTTAGGGAAATTTTGTGCATCGGCAACGATATTACAGAGCTCAAACTGGCCGATATCGAAAAAAAGGATTTGCAGGCGCAGCTGCAACGCGCCCAAAAAATGGAAGCCATCGGTACACTGGCCGGTGGTGTTGCCCATGATCTAAACAATATATTATCCGGCATCGTCAGCTATCCGGAACTGATATTAATGGATTTGGACGAGGACAGCCCGCTGGTCAAACCGATATTGACCATTCAAAAATCCGGTGAAAAAGCAGCGGCCATCGTACAGGATCTTTTAACATTGGCCCGCAGAGGTGTGGCGGCCACAGAAGTCGTTAATTTAAACAGCATTGTTTCAGAATACTTGCTTAGCCCCGAATATGAAAGACTGCTGCTCGACCATCCTGATGTAAAGGTGTCGCATCAACTGGACGCCAATCTGTTGAATATTCTGGGCTCGCCGGTTCATTTGTCAAAAACCATAATGAATCTGGTATCCAATGC
>JASFGH010000252.1:0-6196 GCA_050123865.1 Desulfobacterales bacterium
GGGGTGTCAAGGTATTGATCTGCTCGGCCAGAACTTTACCGATATCATCATAATGATTTAGACCGCCGTACATCAATTCTGCCACCCCGCCGGAAAACGAATATTCATCAATGCGGTCGGGAAATTTCAGGTTATCGGTCAACATCAACTGCCGGGCCAATCGTGATTTTGCTGGGCCTGTGACAACCTCGAAGAGAACCTTGCCAAATGTTGCGGCGATGCGTTTGATATCTGCCGCAGAAATCCGATCCCCGATCTTATGATTCAGCCTTAAATGCTGCATCACCATCCGGGCAGGCGGATCGATGCGCCAGATTTTTCTATTGGAACCGACGCCCAGCAACCGACCGCCGACGGAAATACAACTCGTTGACAGGGTTTGCCCATTCTTAATGACCGCGATGTTCGACGTTCCGCCACCAATATCACAGGACAATATGGTCTTGCGATCCGCTTTCGAACGTGCTGCCGCACCGGAACCCATAGCAGCAATTAAGCTTTCAAAATTGGGACCAGCTGTTGCGGCCACAAATTTTCCGGCATCATTGGATAAGGCCTCAGCTATTTGACACGCGTTTTTTTTGCGCGCAGACTCGCCGGTGACGATGACGGCACCTGTTTGGATATCTTTAGGTTGAATCCCGGCATGCTTATATTCAGCTTTAAAAAATTCAGTTAACCTATTAATATCAATTGTTTTATAATCCAACATAGGCGTATGGATAATGCGGCCTTCATAGATGATCTGTCTTTGCCGAATCTTAAAGCGCCGGGTAACCGAGCGCTCATCTTTTACCAGCAAAAGTTGGGAAAAAACCAGATGGCTGGTTGAACTTCCGACATCCACGCCCACTGACAATATGTCAAGTTTGTTTGTTTCCATATCATTAGCTGTCTTTGGATTGTTTGGCGCCTGAGCCATCGCCCAGCCCGGCGCGGACGCGTTTGCGCACACCGGAGGCTCCACCCGGGCGCCAGTCTTTGAGTGCCTGGAGCTCTTCATAACAATGTAGCCTGTCCATCTTTTTAAGGCGCGCCACAATCTGGGTCCAGGCACAGGGCGTGCCCTGGCCGACTTCACAATAGCCCCCTTTGGAACCGCCACATGGGCCATTAAAAAGACTTTTGGCGCAGCGCGCAACCGGACAGATGCCACCAGTATGAATGAGTATACAATTTCCGCAGCCTTTACATTTTTCGGTCCAGGAACCCGGCTTGTCCGATGCTCCCAGAAAAGTGGTATTCAAAGCCGGAATCACCGGCAATGGCTCAAATTCATCCGCCAGGATCTGAACACCGGCACCGCAGGCCAACGACAGCAGCGCATCGGTACCGGGCGGTATCTCCTGATAATCATGGACCAGGTCCCTTTCGCATTGCCTGAGAATTGAACCGACCACGAATTTCGGCGGCGAATCCTGATAATATTTTATCTGAGAAAGCTTGCGACTGAGTTGCTCGGCCTCTTTTTCACCGCCCGAGAGACAAACGGTCACACAGCTGCCGCAGCCTAAAACAAGTACCTGTTTATAATCCTTAACGGCAGAGACAATTTCCTCCAGCGGCTTTAAATCTCCGACAATCATTTCTCCCCCCTTTTCGAAGGAAGCAATTTGGCGGCTGCCACATTTTGCCGGTGCTTGGGACAAAGTGCTTCAGTGGTTGAATTCAGTTTGCTATCTATTTGCTGCTGAAAAGCCGGCGAATAAAGCACTTCACCGCATACCCGGCAATCGATCAAAGCAAGCGAAATAACCTTATCCCACTCGCCGACCAACAGATGCTGAAACTCGATGGCATCCTGGGGGCAAACCCGCCAGCACTGACCGCAACGTGCGCATTTGGTCATATTGTGTTTGAGCGTCCGCCGGCCGTCTTGATCGACAAAATCCAAGGCCGAAGCCGGGCAGTTTTCACAGCACGCCAGACACCCATTACAGTTATCGTTAACCCTAAAGTAAGGCATAAATATTATCCGATATATAATTAAAATTATTTTATTAAGAAAAAATCCGAAATTCTAAATCCGAATTCGTTGTTTTCGCTCTGTGTCAAATATTTCAATTTGCATTAATAAGAAATGTTTTTGATTTATAAATGGTCATTTTTGTTGATGGGCAAGGCCGCACAAGGAAGTTTCGACGAGGCGTACTTAAAGTACATCGAGGAAGCAATTCCGCGGAGAACGCGGCCCATCGGCAAAAGGGACCGTTTAGAAATTAAAAAGCTAGCCGCCGCCGACGAGTAACATTATCTTAACCCGATCACCGTCTTTCAGAGACTGCCTGGCCAACTTGTCGCGCGGCACAAAGCCTTCGTCATTGAGCATCACCTGAATGGTCATATCCAGCTCACCGCTGTTGTCCAACAGGATTTTGCGAGCCTTATTGCCGCCTCGATCAACAACTAGTGCTATCAGATCTGCCACGGTCCCTTGGGCCATTTCCAGTTCGGTCTTTTTGCCGATTAACTTGGAGAGCGAAGGCAGTCCGAGAGATTCTACCTGGATTTTCAAAATGGGCACCTCTAATAGTGTCAAAGCTGACTTTAGTCACAGAAAACAGAACTTAAAAGGTTATCGTCGAGTTGCTTTAGTGATTTTTGAGGCAGCCTGCCGCATGCGACCGGTACTGGCCATGCTCGCTGCCTGATAATCAACCGCCTTTGTGTAACAGAAACGCACGCATTGCGGATCGCCGCCGCACAAATCGCATTTGAAAACGCGGCTCCGCCCTGTGTTCCATCGCATGGCACCAAAGGGGCAGGCTGCCAAACACATTTTGCAGCCGATGCAGAGGTCATGATTGACAGCGATGCTCTCAAGCATGTCATCACGGTAGATGGCATCTTTAGGGCAGACTTCCAGACAGGGGGCATCTTCACATTGCTGACAGCTCATGGGTATGCAAACCCCGATATGATCCCATTTGACAACCTGGATACTGGATAAAGAGGGATTGCTTACCCCATAATGGCGGACCGAACAGACGAGTTCGCAGTTTCTGCAACCGGTGCACTTTTCCGGATCTATCGTCAGCAGTTTCTGGTCCATTGTTTTCCTCTTAGGTCGACTCGCCGCGTCACAGATTCAGGTGATAGAATTTTTCAACTCCTTGTTCACTTCAATGAACGTTCGAAGTGATTTATACTATCAGTCAAAAATGATTTGTCAAGCAATAATGCACTATTTTATCAGATTACCTATTGCTGGAAAAACATATAGAGAGTTTCATCGAATAAAAATTCGTTCATTATAATGAACAACTATATAGGCATTTAAGAGACAATCACCGACGCACCCCCTTTGAGTCGGGTTTCCAAATATAAGGCTTCTTAGGACCTTTACCAGCTACGCTTAAGATTCGGGCAGCGTTTATTCCAAAAACCCCTGTTATAAAGCGCCATGGCAAAACAAATTCCTTGACAACCCTCCACGGTTCATATAGCTACCACGAAGTAGCTACTTCATAGCTATGTTGCTTGCACACATGCGACCCAGAAATCGTGTTGCCAAATTATGTACAATCGCCTATTCAAAAAGGTTTGGAAAGGCGATTCTCATCCATAAACCGCTCGGAGCCGCATGCCCTGTTATTCCGCAGCGGTAAAATCCGCAGCTTCGTTTCCCAATAAGCGCATAAATCCGTTTTCTTCCGAATGCAGGGAGGAAAAGACCACAAAAAGGAGGCGTCTCATGAAAGGTAAACTGTTCTTACTCTGTTTTGCACTGGTTGCTGTGTTTGGCTGGATGATACCCGGACCGGCTGTCTATGCTGCCGAGCCGATCATTATCGGTGTCCCCACGTCCCTGGGTTTTCTGGAAGGCAAAGAATCTCATAAGGCGGTTCAAATAGCGGTCAGCGAGATCAACGCCCGGGGCGGTGTCAATGTTGGCGGAACCAAGCGGCTTTTAAAGGTCGCCGCAACCGACCTGCGGGATGCCGCTCCCGGTGTTCCCGTACCGGAAGCGTTGCTGGGGCTGGAAAAAATCATCCTGGAAAAGAAACCGGCTGCCATTGTCGTAGGGCCCTTTCGCTCGGAAGCGTTGATTGCCGGAATGGATATCATTTCCAAATACAAGATGCCCATGCTGGGCACAATTGCGATGGCTCCCACATCAGAGAAAAAAGTGAAGGAAGATCCGGAAAAATATAAATATATTTTCAGGACCTGCCTGAACGCCGTACACTTGGTAAAGTATCTGGCCGGCAACATGGCCCTGATCAATAAAGAATTCGGCTTCAACAAAGTATTCGTGATGCATCAGGATGTCGCCTGGGCCCGGGCAACAGCAGGATTTGTTAAAAAAGTATATTTTGACAAAGCCGGCTGGGAGGTTTTAGGTATGGAGGCCTATCCGACTGGTACCTCCGATTTTTCATCAGCTTTAATGAAAGCACGGGCTCAGGGAGCTCAGGTCATTATGCCCATCTTTGATATGCCCCAGAGCGGTATTCTGGTAAAACAGTGGAAATCCATGAAAGTGCCTGCTTTGATGGCAGGATTCATTTCACCGCTGGCCGGATCGGAAGCCTGGAAGACCTTTGACGGCAAAATCGGCGGCGTCATGAACAGCATTTTTGAGCTGGGCAGCGCCATCTATTCTCCGAAAGTACCCGCTTCCAAAGAATTTTATTATAAATATAAAAGCACGTTTGGCAAGCCCATTCAGGGCGGCCATGGGATTGCGCCTTCCTACGAATCGGTTTACATCCTGGCCGAGGCAATTGAAAGAGCCGCAAGCCTGGACCCCGACGCCATTGTGGCGGAATTAAAGAAAACAGACCGCAAGGGAGTTATGGGACGCATTCGTTATGATGAAGGCAACCAGGCCGTTTATGGGACCGATCCCAATGAAAACGCCATAGGAGTAGTTTTTCAGTGGACCGATGACGGGCAGCGCAAGATCGTATTTCCGGCCTCCGTAGCTGAAGCCAAAATCCAGCTGCCGCCCGGCTTGAAGTCTCTGAAATAGGAAATAGCGGTCCGCCAAAATGCCAAGATTGCATGCAATTCCTTTGGTGGATCGGGAGAAATTGATTTAATGTTTATTGGCACGGTGGTATACGCTGTGGTCAACAGCGCTATTCTGGCGTTGTTGGCAATCGGTTTTAATTTAACATTCGGTATCAGCGGCGTGGCGAATTTTGCCTACGGTGCCCTGTATATCATGTCCGCCTACCTGAGTTGGATGCTGTTGAATCTATTGGGACTCCCGTTTTTACTGGCAGCCGTTATATCCATCATCATCACGACTCTGGCGGGGGCGCTGATGTACCGGTTCGTGTTGCTGCGTGTACGGGGCCAGGCACTTTCGGAGGTGATCGCCACCTTTGGTATCGGTCTGGCTATATTGGAATTATTCCGTTACCTGGGCTTTGTGGGATTTGAATATACCCTGCCCGTCTTTATCGACCATAGCTTTGTTATCTTCGGTGCCTACATCGACATGCAACGTATCTTTATCGTTGTTATCGGTGTGGCACTGGTCATCTTCCTGTGGTTTTTTACCCACCATACGTCTCTGGGACTTGCTTTCAGGGGAATTGCCCAGAATGAACGCACCGCCCTGAGCCTGGGCATTAATTCAGATCGAATCGCCACTTTAAGCGTCTCTTTTGGTGCCGGGTTGGCCGCCATTGCCGCCACCATAATCATTCCACTGGGCAGCATCGCACCCAGCGAGGGATACGAGGTGTTGATCAAGGCCCTGGCGGTATGCATCATCGGAGGGCTGGGCAGCACCGGCGGTGTTATTGTTGCCAGTTTCGTCATCGGCTTTGCCGAACGTTTTACAGACAGCTATATCAGCTCCCACTGGACCATGATCGTCAGTCTGGCGGCAATACTGATTGTATTGACCATCAAACCTTCCGGTCTGTTCGGAAAACAAAAAGAGCTCGAGGAACGAATTTAAAGAAACGAATTCGGAAGTCGGAATGGGGAATTTGGAATGGGGAACAGCGAATTAAATTCACAGCAAAAACGCAAAGAACGCATCGATCGGGGTATCAAAGCCCGTGCGAGCGACATCTTTGCCCTGTCGTCCTGGCGCGAAATGCTCTATCTGGCCGCCCCCAGATTGATTCCCGTCGTAGGATGCCTATTGCTGCCGCTGGTGCTCGGCATTTACTGGCAGCGGGTGTTGCTCAATGTCGCCGTTTTCGCATTACTGGCCATCAGCTGGGATATTCTG
>JASFGH010000253.1:0-6143 GCA_050123865.1 Desulfobacterales bacterium
GCCGTGACGAACCACCGGGGCAAGGGGTTCCTTGGAAATAATTTCAGGCAGGATCACATATTCTGCCGGATTCGGCGAAACCGATCGCTGGGCTGCCAATTGGGACACATCCGAGGTCAGCACGTCACATCGTCCGGCAAAAAAAGCTTTGTTCAACTCAGCGGTCTGCTCGATGACCACCGGTTTCCATTTCAGGTTATTGGCGCGGAAAAAGTCAGCCGCATTCATTTCGGTGGTTGTTCCCGGCAAAACACAGACCGTGGCCCCGCTCAGTTCCTTGGCACTTTTAATCCCTAATTTCTTGGATATCAGAAATCCCTGGCCATCGTAATAGTTCACATGCGCGAAATTCAAACCATTGATGGTCTCGCGCGTCAGGGTCTGGGTGGTATTGCGGCACAACACATCGATTTCTTTGGCCTGAAGCGCCGGCAAACGCTGAACCGCCGTAAGTGCGCTGAATTTGACTTTGCTTGCATCGCCGAATACGGCTGCGGCAATCGCCCTGGCGGTGTCGACATCCAGCCCTTTCCAGACACCTTTGTCATCCGGCATGCTGAATCCAAACACGCCTCCGTTCACACCGGCAATAATGTGGCCTCTGGCGCGAACTTCTTCGAGGGTGCCGGCAAGCGCTAAACCGCTTGTCAGAATCACTGCCAAAAGGACAGCTACAAGAAGTTTGAAACGTTTCATCACAATACCTCCTTTTTCTGAAATTAAAGGTTTCCCCGACGACTTACCTCAAAATAACCTTCCCACTGCGATCACGCCAGTAAGGATTGCCGGGTCATCAAAAACGCCATTCAAAAAAGTGGATTCCTGATCAGAAAAAATGAATCGACCTCATCAATTAAACAATTGAAATTAAATAAAATGGCTATAACAGAAAGAAGTTGGGTTTGGCAATAAAAAATATGGTGCAGCTAAAAACTTTGCTCGGGATGGGTGACATCCGCCGCCAGAGACTGCCATAGCGGGCGATTCGGGCCCGAATCCCCACCAAATCTCTGGATTGTTTACCCATTTCAATGATTCAGGATCAAGTTAAGGGTTTCATCGACCGATAATGCATGTGGCAACTCCAAAAAGATGAATATGCCTGAAGCGGAAGTTTACAAGATCAGAAGCTAGCTCAGCCCTTCTATTATGTCGACACCCATCCAACGTTCACTTCTCACGTGATATTCCCTTATAACTGAGGTGTCGGGTGTCAGGGCATGTCGGACGGACAGCTGAATACAAATTCTGAAAATATTTAGGTGAGAATCTATCTGGCACCTGAACACTCAAACCTGAAACATGTATTTGGCAGACACCTGAAACCTTAATTTTCCATTGACAGTGTCTAAAATTTTTCTTATTAAATCAGACCAATATTGATCAGTTGGTAAATGGCGCAGCGAGCTGGTTTTTGAGGAATAAACCCATGTGGTCAGCCGGGTTCCATACCGGTTAGTAACATGCCAGCGGGCAGGGTCTTCAACTCTGCCTTTTTTGATGGAGAAAAAGCGAATGCTGACAACTGAAAACAGCGCGCTGGTCCTGGTCGACGTTCAGGGAAAACTGGCCCAGGCCATGCATGACAAAGAAGGGTTTTTCGAGGCTATCATCAAGCTGGTCAAAGGCGCACGAATACTGGAACTGCCGATCTTATGGAACGAACAAAACCCGGACGGGCTCGGGCCGACCATACCGGAAATCGCCGAGCTTTTAACCGACCAAAACCCGCTGAGCAAACTCAGTTTCAGTTGCTGCGGCAATGAGAAATTTATCAAGGAACTCAAAAAGCTAAATCGCCCGAACATGCTGGTCGCGGGTATCGAAACCCATGTCTGTGTTTATCAGACGGCTGCCGATTTGGTTGATATGAATTACGATGTCCAGGTTGTTGCTGATGCGGTTGCATCCCGCACAGCTGAAAATAAGCAAATCGGCCTTGAAAAATGCAAACAGGCCGGCGCCGGTCTGACCAGTACTGAAACCGTCTTGTTTGAATTGCTTAAAATCGCCAAAGGCGACCAATTTAAAAAAATAATCAAAGTGGTCAAATAAGAGTGATTTGACAATCCCCTGCCCTGCCACATTTCCGCTGGCAAAAGAGTCCCGCCATGTCAGGATGCTTGCTGACGCGAAACTGATCAATACCAGATGCTCAATACCCGTTATCAAATTGAACGGCAATGCCCGGTTTGTTTGACAAAATCTGCAAATAAGATTAGGATTGCTCCTTTTTTTAAGCATCCGGCCATTTGGAACTGGCGGTGGACGCGCCAAGTCCAGGACACAGATTCGAAAATCAACACATGACATATGACAACCTGAACTGGAATAGCATTTATGAGTTTTTAACCGGCCCGGCCCTCTGGTTTACCTTTATCTTTTTTATCGGCGGCCTGTTGGTCCGCATGGCATTTTTGTTTCGCCTCAGCCGTAAAAAAGATCGTGTCATTTACAATCATGTCAACATAGACTGGGGATTGCGATCCATCATTCACTGGATCATCCCTTTTGCGAGCGTCTCCATGCGACAGCAACCGATTTTTTCGCTGGTCGCTTTTATCTTTCATCTGACTTTGATAGCCGTACCGCTGTTTTTAAGCGCTCACATTCTGATGTGGGAGGAAGCCTTTGGCGTCACCCTCTGGTCTATGCCCGATGGGCTGTCAGACGCATTGACCCTCATCTTTGTCGCGGCGGCCCTGTTTTTAATTGTCCGCCGCCGCATCAGACCCGAGGTCAAAATTCTGACCAGTGCCTGGGACTATGCCCTGCTGGTCATTACCATGCTGCCGTTTATCACCGGGTTTTTGGCCTATCATCAATGGGGGCCCTATGAAGCGATACTAGTCTTACATATTGTGGCCAGCCAGATCCTGTTGATTCTTATCCCGATCACCAAGCTGGCCCATATGATCCTGTTTTTTTTCACACGGGCGTTTATCGGCTTTGAGATGGGAGGACGGAGGGGCGCTAAATCTTGGTGACGAACAACGTTAACTATATTTCATCAGAATCAATGTTCTCGATGTTTTAAAACTATATCAATCTCGAAATTCGAATATCGAAATTCGATACAATTTTCAAAATGCAAAATTCAAATATTTTAAAATAGACCAACTTCAATGGAGGCAAATTATTTAACCATTTGGAGTGTTATTGTTTTGAACATTTGAGCATTCGGATTTAGGATTTGTTTCGAATTTCGGATTTCGTGCTTCGCATTTTTGAACAAAAAATAAGGAACACGCATAAATTGGAAAATGCTGTAAAGAAATTTGAATTTGAAGATAACACGGATAAACCTGTAAATGTGGAGCAGGTGCGCGCCATATTAGACGCCAGCGATGGCGCCCGCATCAAAACCTGGCTGAGCATCTGTTCGCGCTGCGGCTTGTGCGCTGAAAGCTGCTTTGTCTATGTCGCCAACGACCGCGACCCGCATTTGAGCCCGGCCTATAAATTCAGGCACACGCTGGGCGAGATATTCCGGCGCAAGGGCAAGGTGGATCGCGCCTTTCTGGAAAAATGCTATCAAATCGCCTGGCTGCAATGCACTATGTGCAAACGCTGCTCGATGTACTGCCCCTTTGGCATCGATGTGGCTACCCTGATGGCCATCACTCGCAGCATCTGCCATTCTCAAGGTATTACCCCCAAGCAGCTGGCTTTTTTTTCAGACCATTGCGACAAAACCGGCAATCACATGGGCATACCCGTAGAGGAGCTTGTGGACACCTGCGAATGGATGGTTGAAGAAGTCGAAGATGATTATAAAGGGGTGACCATCCCCATCGACCAGACCGATGTTAAATACATGTACACCGTGAATCCGCGCGAGCCGGTTTACTACCCTCAGGATATCTCTTATGCAGCCATCATTTTTACGGCTGCCAAGGAAAGCTGGACCATGCCGACCCTTGGCTGGGATTGCACCAATCTGCCGATGTTTGCGGGCAATCGCAAGCTGGCCGGCAAACAGGTCAAAAATGTTTATGACAAAGCCCAGGAATTAAACGCCCGCTATATCCTGATAACGGAATGCGGACACGCTTATCGGTCGATGGTCTTTGAGGGTCCCTATATGGCCGGGTATGCGGATGGCCAGCCGCCAGTTAAAGTGAAGCACTATGTGCAATTGATGTATGAATACCTGCGCGACGGACGCATCCAAATCGACCCCGACAAAAAAATAAAAGCGCCGATGACCTATCAGGACCCCTGCAATGTTTCCCGCAACGGCGGCCTGTGGGAGCATGCCCGCAAGATCATACCCTACATTGCCGAAGATTTCAGGGATATGGTCCCCAACCGTGAGCACAATCATTGCTGCGGCGGTGGCGGCGGAATCATGCCCATGGGCCCGGACTACAAACCCTACCGCATGGCCTCCGGAAAATTAAAAGCCGATCAAATCAGGGAGACCGGCGCCAAAATTGTGATTACGCCCTGCCACAACTGCTTTGACCAGGTAAACGATCTGAGTGAAGCATACGACCTGGGAGTCAGCGCAATATCGCTCAAAGAAATTATCGTGGAGTCCATGGTCGTCCCGGACTGCATGAAGCTCGATCCCAAAAACAAAGACCGATCAGACCCATTGTCAGTATAATTGATAACCCTATCCTGTTGTGATACCATCTCCATATTTGAATTTTCTCAATTTTGCAGATACTGACAAGATACCACTGGTTTTTGAAAGATCTATTTTCGTGTAAGATTCTCAATGTACATGACATTTTTGTAAAGTTGTGCTATTGGCAAGTTATTACAAATTATGGGAATCAAATTTTTCTGTACTCAACATAACAAATAAAAATAGATTTTTGCTTTGGGATATATCGAGGTTTTCTCAAGCATGAAAACAAATGGCGCACCAATATGTAGTGTCCGCCATTTTTTTGGTGGGAATCAATGAAGTAAAAATTAGAATTGGGCAACAGAGGAATATATTGGTCATTCTTTGTACTTATTGTTGCCCATGATATAAGGAAAACCTCTTGTGGAATCCCCTCATGAACCAGTTCTGGATAATTCCTGAATCCAAACCGTTTATAGTAATTCAGTTCCCCTACAAGGGCACAACCCTGGCCCCCCATCTCTTTCAGCAATGACAAACCTTTATTAATAAGTGATTTGCCGATGCCCTGTTTCTGATAATCCGGCAATACAGAAACTGGGCCGAAGCCATACCAATCTGTTGCACCGTCAGAAACTCTTACAGGTGAAAAAGCAATATGCCCGACAACTCGTCCATCAATTTCTGCTACAAGAGAAATTTTCAGTGCATCTGCAGCACGCAACGCATTTATTATGAATTGCTCTGTATGGTTGCTGATCGGATGATTTTTGAAGGCCGCTATTGTAACTGCGGCTTTTTTGTTTGGTTTCTTCAGCTAATGCAAAAAGATAAAACTTTAAGTTTTTCGCCTAATAATGAATCTGCCTTTACTCAAATAGACCTTGATATACCGTTCGCCTTTCCTTGCCCCATCTTGGACAATAGGCCGGTTTTCCCTTCATAACGAGTTGAAAACACGCATCACATTTTGGGCTGCACTTTATGATTGATCGATCCTCACCTTTTAGAGCCTTCTTCGGCCAATCGGGATCGACCCAAAGCATACGGGCTAATCCGATTAGATCCGCTTTTTTTTCTCTCAATATGGATTCGGCTTTCAATGGCGTTGATATCCGCCCCGCTGCAATAACCGGAGTGTCCACGTTTTTCTTAACAGCGGCGGCTAAGGATACCATGTAACCAACCCTTTTGGCTTTTTTTACAATTTTCGGCAGGAAAAACGATTCATATGTTCCACCCATAGCAGAGATATAGGCAATACCTTCTTGTTCTAAGCTTTTAGCCAAAAAGATGGACTCGCTCTCTTTGAGACCGTCTGGAAGCCACTCATCAACCAAAAAACGATACCCGACCGGGAAATCTCCTACAGTATCTTTTACCCGTTTTAAAACTTCTAAAGGAAATTTAATCCGATTTTCAATAGGCCCACCATAAGCATCGCTGCGCCTATTGGTTCTAGGAGATACAAACTGGGCAAGCAGATAACCGGTGCCCCCGTGAAGTTCTACCAGATCAAACCCGGCTTTTTTCACACGCAAGGCAGCCTTTGCAAACTGTTTCT
>JASFGH010000254.1:0-6135 GCA_050123865.1 Desulfobacterales bacterium
TAATCAGGAGGAAAAACCTAAAAAGAAAACGCGCGAAATCAATGCGGGCCTGTACCGGCGTGCCAGGCAAGCCAAGTCGTTATGGGAGATGAACGCGGAGGGGGACAAAAAGGTCCGAGAGTACGTGCACCTGCTCGACGGCGGACTCTCCGACAACCTCGGACTGCGGATGGTCGACGAGCTTGACGCGGATTACAGCCAATTCAACGTTCTCGGCGATCAAGAATCTCTGCCCGACGAGGAAAAGCTGGACCGCGTCGTGGTCATCGTCGTGAACGCGATGACCGTCGGGAGCACGGATTGGGACCGGAGCGCCAAGGCTCCGGGCCTGATCGACATGTTCACGACCGCAACGTCGGTGCCGATCGACACGCTCACGGCGTTGGCCTCGGACGGCAAACTGCTGAAGGAGTACTTCGACATCAGAGAGGCCGCCGACGAGATGTTTGGGAGACCGTTAGGCGACGGCGACAAAGAGCCGCATAAAACGCAATTACACTTCGTGCACCTCTCCATCGGCGACATCGCCTGCGACCGGTATCGGGCCCAGCTCAATGCCCTGCCGACGAGCTTCCGGCTCTCGGACGAGGAGGTCGATCTCGCGCTCAGCGCTGGCCCGAGAATGCTTTACCACTCGCCGACCTTCCGCAAGCTGCTCGATGAACTCGGGATCGATCGTAATTCCATCGAGCCGGCTGCATGGCCCGACGAGGCGGGTGGGCATGACGTGGGATGCCCGCGCGGGACCGCATCGAAGTAACCTTGCGCCAGATCGGAGAGACTGCCCTTCTCCTCGAGCAGCTTGAAATTCTTCCTACCTCCAATGTGTGCAGGATCGTTTTGAGACCTTCGAGCCGATCTATGAAAAGCGCCTTGAGCGCCGGCACGGTTTTTTCCGGCCCTATGTCTGACAATTGATCTATCGCTACCTCCATACCTGAGGATCTCATCCAAGAGAATCTTAAAACACCCATCCATGATCTGATAAACTTCTTCCGGATCGAGTTTTTCAGACATAGCAGTGTAGTTTGCGACATCCGCAAAAACCACTGTAACCAGCCTTCGCTCTCCTTCAATTGAGCTGCGAGTGGTGAATATCTTGTCAGCTAAAAATTAGGGGTATAAGATTGAGGTTTCGAATAGCCGATGGGAAGAGCTTTTCTGGATTTTTTTTAAATTATAACCACATTAATGGCAAAATTTGCTATCAGCTCTGATATTGGAACTACATTCCGGACAGGAAATTTCAAATATAAGTCCACCTTCGCTGCAAAATCTAGCCCCTTCACGATTCTCAAGCTGGCACTTTGGGCATTGCATTTTAATGCCCTACTTTCTGCTTTTAAGCAGTTTGAAATGGTGTGAAGGAAATCTGAATATTCAAAACTGAAATATCGTAATTGTGGCCTAGTATCAATTAGATGTATACTCAACATCTTGTGGTTGATGACGAGAAGAATTTTTTTGTATAACTAATCAGAAGGCCAAATATCAGCTGATTAAAGATAAATTGAGAGTATCCAAGAATTGGCAAAAATTCAGGTATGATATGAATATCTAAACCGTATCGTATTTTCGATTCTGGTGTCAAATTGAAAGCCAGAAGAATACGGCTGTGAAATATGAGCTTTGCGTATTTATTATCTATTAATTTGGTTTTTATTATAAAAATTGAATCGTTAATAATATTTACACCACTATCTCCTACCCGCGAGGATCCTAATGTTAGAATTTTTTTAATCTCCATAAACCTTCTTGACAATTAAAAGTTACTGTATATTATGATTGCTGTCCCCAATTATATACAATACCTCTCAACCTTATCTATCAGGGCAATTCTTTCACTAAATCTAATCTATTTTATAATCAATACAAAAATGTCAGAGGCAACTTTTTGGGTTTATGGAGGAAACAATTGCTATGCAAATACAGAACAAAAATTCGTCACCAGAGGATTATGCAGCCCATATTTTTGAAATCAGCGGTCATAAAATAGATACAGAATTGGCTCCAGATTTATGGTCAAAGATTATGCATCACAAATGGGTTTTGTCTGAGAAAATTGGAAGAGATATTGGAATAAAAGTTGCGTGCATTGATTTTATTGAAAATATCGATTCTGTTGAGAATTCTTTGCATGATGCGCAAAAAATAAAACAACTTAATCGAATGGGAGCTCAAATACTCGATAAGTCAGCTTGGGATACGATTTCTGAATCTCAGCCACCAAAACAGATTGTCGATAAACGAATTGTCCTTCCATTAACACGGGCTGATTTAGCGAAAAAACATGGTGTTTCCCCACCAAGAACGATCATTTTTTTTGGTCCCCCGGGAACCGGCAAAACACATTTTGCCCGAGCGATAGCAGCGAGACTCCAATGGTGGTACATCGAAGTGAGTCCCAGCGATCTTATGATTGAAGGCGAAGACCGCATGGGGCGAAAATTAAAACAATTATTTGAAATTACTCGGAATATAGAAGAAGCAGTTATATTTATTGATGAATTTGAAGAAATTGCAGGTAGCCGTGATAATGCAACTCGCACAGAAAAATCGATTACAAACGAATTTTTAAAACAAGTACCACTATTTAGACGAGAAAAGAAAAAAAATATTCTTGTGTGTGCAACGAATTACATTCGTCAACTTGATGCGGCTCTTATACGACCGGGTCGCTTTGATTGCATAATTCCTGTCGGTGACTTAGATAAAAAAAGCCGTTGTCTTATATTTAAACATTTTTTGTCCAATACGAATAACGGCGATGTAGATGTGGATAAGGTTGTATCTGAACTTTCTTATTTTACCCCTGCTGATATCGAATACCTCTTTCATAAGGTAAGCCACTATGCTTTTGAAAAAGAATATAAAGATGGTAAAGATATCCAAATTACGACGGATACGTTTTTAGAAATAATTACAGAATGCCATTCTTCCCTGACAGAGGAAAACGTGCGTGAGTTGGAAGAAGATAGTGCCAATTTTACTCGTTTTTAGACAGGGTATGCCTGATGTACAACTTATTTTGAAGCGACCATAAAACCAAACTATTGGTGCGCATTAACACCAGCAGCAACCCCACCGCCAGCTCCGAGTGCTATATTTAATGGTAGAATTTGTCCGAGTAATGTGAGTATATCCTTGATGATATCTAACACACACACCAATCCTATTTTTACAGGTTTCCATTCCTTTTGCAAATTCTTATCAAGAGCTTTAATGTCAATATCGGTAAGTTGTTTGTTGAGCTCTTTAAGCGTCATTATAACTGGTTCTAAATCAAACGTATCAGGTACTTTTAGCCCATATTTTAAATACGGCTCCAGTTCTGCTACTATTTTAGTAGCGTTTTCAGTTGCTGTATTTGCTCCATTAAGTAATCTGCTACAATTTAAAAAAGGGGGTGTATATTCAGAAAGTACGGTACCAATATTTTCAACAAGACAATTGAGCTCACTAAAAAGTGAGGTTAATGGCAAGGCTTGCGATGTTTTCAAATTGCTTTGCATGTTAGAAAGACTGTTAAGCGTTTTATATATAGTCAATGGATTAAAATACTGCTTACTGAACTCCATCATTTCCTTAATTTCAGGAACACTCAGAATTGGAGTTATTTTAGGAGTAAATATATCGGTTAAAACTTTGGTGTCTTCAAAAATATTATTGACATTTTTTGACACTTGGTTGACGCCGTCATACATAGGTTTAATTGCTGATTTTACGGCATCAACGATTGTATCCTTGGGCCAACCGCGCGAACCGTGCAGTTGATCTTTTTCAAGTTCAAGCTCTTGGAACGCTTGTATAACGGCATTTTTAATATCTTTCTGGAGTTTTTCATCTGATGTTATTTCAGATTCTTTTGACATTTTAATTCTCCTTTAAGTGGTGTTTATATATTGAGAAACTACCAACTATCACGATAAATCAAATTATTGCATGAAATGGATATCACAAGAATTTTAGCCTTCTGATAGTTGCACTTTATTGGAGTGAAAACAACTTTTGAAAGGCAGTTCTATTTACCACCAAAAGGCATAAACTTAAAAGATGATTCTAATGTGATCAGTAGATGGTATTTGTAGTTTGTCAGATTTCATTTGCTTAATATTTTGGCATGAAAGATCAAAAATAGATTTTTACAATTTAGAACCGATTTCGATTCGCTTCCTGCGGTCGAACGCTGAAGCGCTTCATGTAAACCTCATTAAAATGTTCATCTTATAGGCTCATACCTTGTTGCGCACATCATATTTTTAAATCAGAAGCGAAATCCCACCTCTGCCTTGCCTTCCAGCTTGGTGGATTATAGGTCTAATAGTACCCCTAGCTTCAAACCCAACAATGGTGTACGCTCATTGATCGAGAAGATCTTTGTAGGCCTCTACCAGGGACATGTAGGGCGGGATGTAAAGGCCGCCGGAATACATATCAAAGTGCAGATGAATGGTCGTCTGGGTGTTTCCCATATTGTCGGAAACCAAACCGATGCGTTGGCCTTTTTGTACTTGTTGGCCAGCAAACACCGCAAGCTGGTCGTGGTTGAGGTGGAGATATCGGTGACGTATGCCGCTGTTTCCCCGAAGATAGACAGTGTAGCTTCCTATATGCGTAATTGTGCCATCTTCTACAGCGACCACCCAATGCACACTGTCCGTGCAATCCAGCGGTCGGATGTCTTGGCCTTGATGCCCTCTACCGGAAGGGCACAAGGGCATATCCCAGGTCCTTGTTTCACAATAGTTATCCTTCCAGGGATACGAATAATTTCTCTCGTCGCACTGGCTTCCTGCAGGTCCGTAGAGCCCTCCTACGCCATAAACTTGAGAGTTTGCATAACTAGGTGTTTGCTCTAATGGAAAACGCATACCTTCAAGATACACGTTGTAATCCACACGGCCCTGACCGCTGTTTGGTTCGAGTTCCCCTGGTGGCTTGTAGTTGAAGCTCACTTTGGGTTGGCAAGCTGTAATTATCAAGCTGACAATGCAGGCTGTCTGGCCGAGATAGGCGATGCTAGTGGCTACGGTACTTGCGCAAAGACGCAACCGGTGGGTTATGCGAGAAATGAATATGCTCATTTTGGTTTGATTTGTAAAGAGATCGTCGCTGCTACGCTTCTGACTCAATTATGGTTTACCCTGGAACGGAGCAGTTTGTTAGCCAATTCCAGAATGAAGCTGTCGTTTTTGCAGTGCTTATCGTTTTCGGGATCCTCACATTCCACCGAAATTGTATAGATAGCACCATATGCTTTAAACGCTAATTCAGCAATCCCTTCCGCGCGGGTTACGCGCAGGTCTTGTTTACGGTATTCAGGCAAATTTGGCATTTCGGCCCCGGGAACTGTAACGTGACGTGTCGAGCCACTAACGACGACGGAAAAACCCTCATGTTTCATCGAGGCGGCATACCAGTCCGGGCCCGCTGACATTATGCCTGTGGCGATAAGTTCAGGCTTATTTGGCAATAGAAGTGGTAGTGTCACTTTCTTCAGGGCCTGTGCCTGTTTTTGCGATAATTGGGAATCATTAAAAAGGGCATGTTGTTGGGCCGCTTCCCAATTCACTGTGCTCTGATGGATGATAACCTGACTTTGTTGTGCGATTGCAGATTGGCCGGTTTCAGCTTCGCGGCAAGAAAGTAAAAAGAAGATGCATCCCAATACACATGCGAACGTTAACGTGTTATAGTAATGGTTTTGTTTCATCATGTCGTAACGTTTCTCAGAACTTATCCCAATCCTTCTCCTATGAAATGATCTAAAACAGTGATCTGCTATTTTTAAGATAGCTTCTTATCACCTTATAGTATAAACGAGTAGCCTTTTTCCCAGCTTATACATCGTAATGTTTTTCCGCCTGCGTTTCAACGGCAAAAAAAATGATATGTCGGTACTGGTCGTTCTGTCAGGATATCCATTAAATGATTTGACCGTTCAAACGTAAGCGTTAATTTAACAGCACCCACCCCGCTTTGATGGGATTTTCCGTGATTCCGAAAAGTAATCCACAGAAATCAAAGAACAATTCATATCGGAAAATTCAAAAATGAGACAATCATAATTGCCTGCAATCGGGTGTAATCCGGCAAGAGCCGGCATGAGCGGACGCTCAATGACGGATAAGAACA
>JASFGH010000255.1:0-6116 GCA_050123865.1 Desulfobacterales bacterium
CCAGTAGTTCATTCATCGATATCGGATCATGAAATTGGATATAGATTTTGCCGTATCGCTTTGATAAAAATTTGCGGGCTTTGATAACGCCTTTGAGCGTTTCCGGTTCCTTTTTCCCGCCTTCCAGTTCCTGCAAATACGATTTTTCTTCCAGGACCCGGTCGTATCCGATGTAGATCGGGACGATGATCATGTCCTCACAGGCACCGTTTCTAAAAGCATTCAGAAGGATGGAAAGCAGCCCCAATTTCGGCATCAATAGTTTGCCGGTGCGACTGCGGCCGCCTTCAATAAATTGTTCGATGTTATGCCCTTCTTCCAGCAGCTTATAAATATATTCAGCAAAAACTTTAGAGTACAACACGGCGCCTCGAAAACTGCGCCGGATGAAAAAAGCACCCCCGCTGCGAAACAGCGGCCCCATCGGCCAGAATGACAGGTTTTTTCCAGCAGCAACCAGGGGAACCGGCATATTATTATGATACAACAGGTAGGACAGGATCAGGTAGTCGATATGGCTCTTGTGGCAGGGAACCAGCACCAGCGGGCCTTTTAAGGCCAGTCGCTTTACTTTACTCAGGGCATTATTATTGACGGAGACACCGTCAAACATGGTGCGAATAATCCATCCGACCATAGCTGAGAAGAACTTGATATAAGCCGGATTGTAGCCGGCGGCAATTTCTTCGATATAAACATCCGCCTTTTTGCGAACATCATGAATCGGGATATTGCGGTTTTTGGAATAGGTATCCATGAATTCCTGAAACCGCTGGCCGGTCAGAATACTTTCCTTTAATTCCAGATTGGTTTTGAGGATCGGCCCGGTAATACTCTGACGGTGACGGTTGAGCTGGACCAGTAAATTGCGCCGAAGCATTAGCGATTGATATTCTATAGGCTGGCTACGAATGGACTCAGACTGCAGGTAGTGTTTTAGATTCACCGGCTCGGATACCTCGACAAAGACCTTGCCGGGATTTTTAAACAGGGTAAACAGGCTCCGCAGCCTGCCGGGCTTGTCTTCCGGGCCGAAGAAAATATCGGTTAAAGTGGGTATCGATCGATGGGGGTTTTTACTGAAAAACATCAGTTGCGGAACGATGTAGATGGGGCGCTCGGTTGATTTTTGCAGTTCAATTAAATATTGAATCGGATCTGTTTTGGCTTTGATAAAGCGCCGGTAAAATCCGCGTTTGCCCACCAGAGATAGCATGCCGGCCTTATTTTTCAGCAGGGCCTGGCCGATGAACCCGCTCCTGTATGGGCTGGGAAACCTGCGCCGGTGAAAAAAGAAATCGATATGGGCCAAACATATTTTTATCAGGCGCGAAACCGGTTGCCAGATGTACACCTGATAATCAAATCCGATTTGCGGGTACGGCAGATTATCTCTTTGATAGCGCGTATAATAAAACAGATATTCAAAATAGCTTTTAAATTTGGTTGCATATACGACAACGGCGTCTTCTTCAAGTTGTTGCAGCACAGCGGTTTGGTTTTTATCCGTTTTGATGCCGGAATAAAACAAACGCAAAAGCAATGAAGCCACTTTTCCAAGGGAATCCGGCAGGTAGCAGCTGTAGTGGTTGTGCGTCCCATCGAGCAGCCTGCTTTTCCAGTTGCCCGATTTTCGACCGTGTTTTGCTGCCATCAACTTACCCTTTTTCCTTTATGACGACCTGATGCTCTTGGTTCCAAATCGAAGATAACACTGATCTAATCAGGTTGAAGACTGACTTGCTTTACTTGGAAATTGGAGGATTGAATGTTGGAGTTTTTTTTAGTATTTACATAATGTAATTGATCGCGTGGACGTTAAGAGTTAAAATTAGCAAAATAATTGGTGCTTTGCAATATTTTATTGATCTGCGCTATATTTCTGAATATAAAATAAACTTGTGAAAATAAAAGGGTTATGATACCTATAGAAGGCAAAATTCCGGTAATTTTTTCAAACTCAACTTCCCTCTCGCTCCTGTCACCGATATTGGAGGATGTGGCGTTTGGGTCTGCATCATAATGCCGGTTTTTGCGTTTACGGCCAAATTTTATTTGACGCTCCGCGCAAATCATATTAATAACATTAATTTGTCTGTCGAAAAGCCATCTCATCTTTGGAACCGATAATAAGCTTCACTGAAAGGAGGTAAATTCGGATATGAAAACTTTAATTGGGGGCGTAATCGCAGCGGCATTAGGCCTAATTGGCCTTGTTGTTTGGTGGGGACAATTTTTAATGGTTCTGGCCGGGATTATCCCTGCGATGCTATTGCTGGGTGGCGCACTGGCTATCTACCTCGGTTTTGATGAACTTAAAGATTCGTGGAACCCGGATGAAGCAACCGAATCCTCCCCTGAAAGCGGTGAAAGTGAAGACGTCGAAAAATATAAAAAAGAAATCGATGACCTCAAAGAGGAGATTAAGACCTTAAAGAAGGACTAGTTGCATTTGGGTTATAAATTGATCGGAGCCCGGCGTGCAGGCATGCCGGGCTCTTGTTGTTCTATGATTTAAACCTCAGCAGCCCGGGTTGTATAAAGCCCCCAGCACTCTGGAAGGAAATTAGCGCCCGGTGCATAAGCATGATGCTTCATTTTTTGGTGGCGGTTTTGATGGCGGATGTTGCTAAAAAATCAGCACGCTCATTGTCTTTATGGCCGGCATGACCTTTGACTTTGAAAATCCTTACATCTTTAAATTTTCTCATCGTTTTTTTGATTGATTCTACCAGTTCCGAATTGGCCTTGGCTTCCCAGCCAAGCGCCAGAACGCCATACGCGTAGCTGCTGTCGGTAAAAATTTGTACCGGAAGCACTGTGCGCTTCAAAGCGCGCAATCCGGCCTGGATGGCTTTGAGTTCGGCAATATTGTTGGTTGCCAGGCCGATGTATTCTGAAATTTCTTTTTCGTGATCACCAAAGCGCAAAATCACCCCAATTCCCGATGGGCCGGGATTTCCGGCCGACGCGCCGTCTGTAAAAATATGGATTCCCGCCGGATCGACGCTTTCATCCATCGCTATTTTCTTAGGAGGCGGACTTGTTTCTGTCGGTTTGCTGTCCAGCGGTTTAACATTGTTCTTGTGAACCCAGTATTCATGTGTCTGGTCGAGTTGGTATTTGATCAAGACTTTGCCGTTTTGTTCGATCGGGTTGCCGGAGCGATCGACGCAAAGCCAGACCTTGTTTTTTTTAAAGCGCATGCGCTTCCAGTCATTTTTTTCCGATTCCAATTAGTATTGCTCCCTACATGTTTATTTATCACGAAAGATAGTATCCGTGCTTTAAGATTCCTTTGGTGTCAGGTGTCAGCAAAAAAATGGTTTCAGGTTTCAGTGTTCAGGTGTCAGGCCTTATATTCGTCCCTGAAACCTGGCACCTGACACCAGAACCGCCAACGGCGGAACTTTGAACGCTGACACCTGAAACCTGATCAATTGTAGAGATGAAACCGCTGACTGATCTCAGCAAACTCATCGAGCCCGCTTTGCCAGGATTCGGCCAAGCTATCAACTGATTCCATCTCCTCAAGTCGTTGACGGATTTGACGATCTCCGATGATTAAGTCAATCGGCAACCGCCGGGTTTCGTATTCATATGGCGGCTGTTTCCATTCAAATGCTTTTTTGTGGTGCACGATGATTGCCTGCAGCAAACGCAGGCTGGTTTCATATGGCCGGTATTGCTCCGGGTCGGTGATGTGAATCTGAAACCCTCGGCAGGGCTGCATCTGCCATTTATTGGCGGTAGGCTCAAAAACAACCGGTCTGAGAAAGATGCCCGGAACCGATGCGCCGTCAATGCTAGCAATAATTTTTTCAGTGTTTAGATACGGTGCGCCAAATAGCTCGAAGGGCAGGGTGGTTCCCCGGCCCTCGGAAACATTGGTACCTTCCCAGATAACCTGACCCGGATAGACCATGGCAGAAACAGGGGTGGGTAGATTGGGCGAGGGCGCTACCCAGGGAAGCCCCGTCCGGTTGAAAAACATCGACCTGCGCCAGCCTTTCATTGGAATAATCTCCAGATCGCAGCCGATCTTAAAATGCGCATTAAAGAGCTTTGCCAGTTCCCCGATAGTAAGGCCATGCCGCATGGGCAGCGCATAGCGTCCCACAAACGAACGGTAATCGGTATTCAGACAATTGCCCTCGACCGTTTTTCCGTTGATCGGATTGGGCCGGTCAAGAACCACGACCTTTTTATGGAATGCCTTTGCCGCTTCGAGGCAATAGGAGAGTGTGTATATGAAGGTGTAAACGCGGGTGCCGACGTCCTGCAGATCAACGAGAAGCACATCGATCAGATCAAGCATTGATTCGGTGGGCTTGCGCGTTTTTCCATACAGGCTGTAGACCGGCATATTCAAGACCGGATCAACGCCATCTGCGGACTCGACCATATTATCCTGTTTTTCAGCAAAAAAACCATGTTGCGGTGAATACAGCGCTTTCAGCTTATCCGCAAAGCGCTGCCGGATCCCCAGGCGGGCATGATTGAATTTGCTGTCCACAGAGGCCGGATTACACAAAAGTCCCAGTCGGGCGTCTGCCACCCATTTGGGCGGTGATTTTAAAAAGCGTTCAAGTCCGGTTTGTACGATTGCCAAAAAAAGCACTCCTTTTTTATACTCTGTGATCAGTTGATCGTTATAAGAAATGAAATCGATAGTCGGCTATATACACCGGGGCCATGCACCTGATTAATCAGCTATTGAAAATTACGAATGATCCAAAACATTTTAAGTGTATTCATAACATAGAATTGAGGCATATCAAAAGTGAAAAAGCTTGACATTACAGGCCATAATTCTTACAAAAGCAGGCTATTTTGTCCTTCGCCGTCTGGACCGATGCGTCGATTACCGGCCATGGTGATCTCATGATATCTGCGTACGGTCCAAATGTCGATCCACCCATATCCATTATGGCCGGTTTGAGTCTTTGGAGCTCTTTCCGGTGCTTGAGCGGTTGATTAGTGAAAATTGAACTAAAAGGTGTGGTCATTATCGTCGGCAATTACGGCAGCGGTAAGACCGAGGTGGCAATTAACCTGGCGGCATACCATAAACGCGACGGGATGGATGTTCGGATTGCCGATCTGGATGTGGTCAATCCCTATTTTCGGACGCGTGAAGCCAAAGGGCCGCTCAAAGATCTGGGCATCGAAGTCGTTTTGCCGCCGGCGCAATACCTGCAGGCGGATCTTCCGATTCTAAGCCCCGAAGTGGCCGGGATGATCCGTAAACCCGCTCAACTGACGCTGCTCGATGTCGGCGGCGATGATGTGGGAGCGACCATACTGGCAGCACTTGAGAATGAGTTAAATGAAATATCTCCCCGGGTTATGCAGGTTGTCAATCCGTTAAGGCCGTTTACCGAAACCCTCGAAGGTTGCCTAAAAATTCGAGACGCGATTGAAACAGCTGCCAAGCTGATGGTTACCGGCCTTATCGGCAATACCAATCTCATTGACGAGACCGTGCCCGATGATATTTATAACGGTTACTCATTTGTGCGCGACCTGTCTGAACACAGCGGGCTGCCCCTTGAATTTATTACCGTCACCCGGGCACTCCTGCCGTCTGTTGATCTTCATCGTTTTGCCTGCCCGGTGCTGCCGATTGACAGGCAACTGGTTCCGCCCTGGCAAAAGCGCGTTGAATTCGGCCGGCCGGGTGAATCCGGATGATGGTTGCGATTTGATGCGGGTGGCGATATGATAAATCGGTGAAATATCCGTGTGAATGTCATTTGCCACGGAGTCCCGAAGATGAACGCAGGTTGTATTCCGTTTGTTGGGTTGTATCCTTGGTGAACTTCGTGTTAAAAGTTAACCTTTATTCAATTACTATCCGTTGTATCTTGCAGCGTGAACATATCAAAGGAGTTGTAATTCATGGCATATGAGCATTCAGTTGACAACAATCGATGCAAGGGGTGCGGATTGTGTGTAACCGTATGCCCCAAAAATGTTCTTGAGATTTCCAATAATGTTAACGCAAAAGGCTATTTCCCGGCATATCAGGAACGTCCCGAGGATTGCATATTCTGTGCGCTGTGCTGCACCATGTGTCCGGATGTTGCTATCACCATCCGCGAAATTGAGGAGGA
>JASFGH010000256.1:0-6110 GCA_050123865.1 Desulfobacterales bacterium
AAAAAATCGTTGCAGCATTGCAAAAGAAACAAAAAACCAAGTCCAAATTTTATTTTAACGATCTGGCCAAGATTTTAGAAGCCAAACCGCGCGAGGCTAAAAAAGTTATTAATCGCCTGGTGCAGGAAGAGGTTCTGGAATACTGGTCCAGCGGCAGCACCTCATTATACGGACTCAAAGGCACCGGAAAACAGGCGGGTGCAGAACACGAAGAAAAGGAATGATCGGGTTCGTCCACGAACCCCTTTTTCCTTAGCGCCCGTATAGGCTTCAATGCATCAAGATGGCAAGTTTGCTCCCAGGATTTTGATTGCCGCTCTGCGCGGCGGCTCGGGCAAGACCATACTTTCCATTGGACTGATTGCTGCCTGGAAAAAGCGCAACAGGCCCATTGCTTGCTTTAAAAAAGGTCCGGATTATATCGACACGGGCTGGTTGGCTCTGGCGGCCAACCGGCCCTGTTATAATCTGGACACTTTTCTTTTAGCGTCCTCTCAGATTATACAGTCCTTCTTAACCCATACCTACCCGGATGATATTGCCGTCATCGAGGGCAACCGCGGCCTGTATGACGGAATCGATCTGGCCGGCAGCACCAGCACCGCTGAACTGGCGAAATTACTCAAAACCCCGGTCTTGCTGTGTGTGGATTGCACCAAGATTACGCGTACGATGGCGGCGGTGATTTCCGGCTTAGTCCAGTTTGATGCGGATGTGATAATCAAAGGCGTCGTGCTTAACCGGGTGGCAGGCGCGCGCCACGAGCGCATTTTGCGCGATAATATCGAACACTATTGCAGGATACCGGTCCTGGGTGCCATTCCCAAGCTGAAAACCCAGATTTTTCCGGAACGTCACATGGGGCTGGTGCCCACCCCCGAACATGACTGGGCCGGTGAATCCATCGATATCGCTGCACGCGTCGCCAGCGACCATATTGACCTGGATGCTATTTATGACTGCATCCAGGATTTACCGCCGCTCGAACCTGTAGCCAGCAGCCCACAAGCAGAGGACAGAGGACAGAGGCCAGAAGACAGCCTGCGACGAGCTATTTTCGGCCTGAGCTCAAGTCGAAGGCAGGCGAGTCGAGGACAGCGTACAGAGGTCCCGCCTTGGCCTAAAGGCCTCGGCGCGGCAAGTACAAGTCAGAAGACAGATGTCAGAAGTGTGAGAAGCTCTGATGGGGCAGAGAGGCCGCGGATTGGGATTATTAAAGATTCGGCATTTCAGTTTTATTATCCGGAAAATATCGAAGCCCTTAAACTGGCCGGTGCGCACATCGTTTTTATCAGCCCGTTGGCTCGAAACGCATTACCGGCATTGGATGCGCTGTACATTGGAGGCGGCTTTCCGGAGACCCATGCCCAGCAGCTGGCTGAAAATAAGAATTTCCGTGAGACGCTCAAGGATATGGCCGAAGACGAACTGCCGATTTATGCCGAATGCGGTGGTTTAATGTATTTGGGCGAAGAGCTGGTGCTCGAGGAAAAATCCTATCCCATGGTCGGGATACTACCACTCACCTTTGATTTCTATCCCCGGCCCCAGGGACATGGATATACGGTTGTCACCGTTGAAAACCCAAACCCCTATTATGACGTTGGTGCTGAAATCCGGGGTCATGAATTTCACTATTCACGGGTGCTGCGCTGGAGTGGTAATGAAAAGGATCTGGTTTTCCGCATGCAGCGGGGGGTTGGGATTACAAAGGACAGGGACGGCATCTGCTATAAAAATGTGCTAGCCACCTATACCCACATCCACGCCTTAGGCACCCCCCATTGGGCAACAGCGCTGGTGCGCAATGCAACTGCCTATCAACAGATAAAAGCGTTATGATGCACGTTCAATGGATATTCTGCGGATTGAAAAAGCGATTTTAGAAAATGTAGCCGCATCACCTGCCCGATTAACGCCCCGGCAACTTGAAAAAACCATCTCCACAACTTACGGCCTGGATAAAACCCGTACCAAAGCATTGCTGAAGGAGTTAGTTGCTAAAGGTGAATTGGAATATACTTATGAATTCGGCAGCACATTTCTGGTGCTCTCCTTTACCAAACCGGTGCGCATTTCTGATTGTGTGGTCGTCCGGCCACCGGGGCATCGATTTAATCCGGCACCCGGCGATGTCGTTATTCGCATACAGCCCGGGGCGGCTTTTGGCGGCGGCCGGCATCCGACCACACGGCTGTCGGTCAGGGCCGTTGAATATGTTTTAAAGAAAGTGCGCCCGAATTGGCTCGACACGGATTGTTCGGTGCTGGACATCGGCACCGGGTCGGGCATTCTGGCGATTGTTGCCCTTTGCCTGGGGGTCAAAAAGGGACTGGGCATCGATATTGATCCCTGTGCGATTGCAGAGGCTGCTAAAAATCGGGACCTCAATCTTTTGCAGGATCGGCTCGCCATATCTGACCGCAAGCTTGAAACCATCAATGATCCCTATTCACTGGTTATTGCCAATTTACGTTATCCGAGTTTGAAACACCTTTATCCTCAAATGATACGGCTAACCGACAGCAACGGCTGGTTGATCCTATCCGGTTTTTGGACCCATGAATTACAAAATTTAACGGAACTTTATACCGGGCGCCATTTTAAAGCTGTTTGGACGGCTGATGAGCTTGACTGGGCAGCAATCGTATTGAAAAAAACGAGTGGTCTGTTTTAGCCGTAATTTAGAAATTGGATCCGCTCATGTCATTTCCTGAAAAGCGATATGAATTTTATGGTGGCTGTGGCCCGATATTTAGGATCTGACCATCGTAATCGGTTGATCCAAAAGCGCTGGTGCCGGAATATCCCAAATATCGGGCCACCACATAGTGATTTGGTAAACCATTCACATATCGCTTTTCAGAAAACAACATGACCGTATTTAGTTGAGCTTTTTAGAGGTTGGCATTTTGAAGTTGTTCGGAAGGCTGATGAACAGTATTGGCAGCGATCGCTTTAAAAAAGTATAGATGTCTATTCTTTTTCAAAAAGCACGATTTACCGAAACGCTGCTTCCAAAAAAAGGCGTGCATCATTAAGATGCACGCCTTTTTTATTGATGATCAGGTTAGTATTATGATTCTTTTTTCGGATGACACTTGGTGCAGGTTGTCGGTGCTTTTTTGGGCTTATATTTTTTGTTGAATGCTTTGTGACAACCGCGGCAGTTCATGTGAAGGGCTTCGGCGTGGTATTCGAGTTTGATTTTCTTCTGTTCGGCTTTTTTAACCTTTTTTTCGCGCCATTGCTTCTTGAGTTCTTTGGATACTTCACTGGGTTTCTTGTGGCACTCGATACATTTTTGAACCGGTTCGCCTTCTTTTAAACCGGACAGCGGCTTGCCGTCTTTGTCGTGGTGGCATTCGCCGCAGCCGTTTTTGTATAGATCCGAGTACTGTTCGGCATATTCTTTCTGGTGTTTTCCGTGTGAAAATTGGACAACCCCTTTGGTGTGCTCCTTATATGCCGGGTCCTGCAAGGGTATGACATCCGGAACGGTTTTGGCATAAATTCCGGCGGCAAGAAACAGGGCGGTGCTTGCAACAACAACCAAAATCCAAAGCAATTTATTCATGATTCTCTATTCCCCTCCTTTTTTCAACGGTTTACTTTTACCAGAGGTATTTAAAATAAGATTATTTCCTTATCAAGCTTACACCATTCTGTCAATCACAAAGATCAGGCCGTTAAACGATATAACCCTTTGAAATTAATTTTATTATCTTCTTATTTCGAATTTATAATCGAAATGTTGATCGGTCTGCGACAGGATTTTACAATTGCCCGACATAATCGACGTACTGCAGACTCAAAAAGACGACAAATTTTTTTTCTGAATTTGATTTATGATGGAATTGACAGACCCAGCAGGAGTCAGAAGGCTGCCTGCTAAGATGATGCACCTTGCTCGGCCTTATCGTCTTCTTTCTCAGGCGCCGTCTTTTTTTTGCCAAAAATCCGGGCGCCGATAATGCTGAGCTCATACATGACCATCAGCGGAAGGGCCATCATCACCTGGGTAACCACATCCGGCGGCGTTAAAATGGCCGCCCCGGCAAAAAATAACAGCAGGGCATATTTACGATTGCGTTTGAGAAAATCCACGGAAACCATGCCCAGACGCGCCATAAAGGTCAGCACCATGGGCAGTTCAAATACCAGCCCGAAGGCCAACAGCAATTTGGCTGAAAACGCCAGGTACTCTTTCATGGAAGGCAGGGGGCGGATGGATTCGGTGGCAAAGCCCAAAAAAAACTTAAAACCCCAGGGAAAGACGATAAAATAGCCGAAGAGTGCGCCGGCAATAAAAAAAAACGAGGAAAGCAAAACGACAGGAGCCATCAGCCGGCGCTCATTTCTATATAGTCCCGGCGCCACAAACATCCAGAATTGATACAGGATAACCGGGCTGGCCAGCATTATGCCGGATAGCAAGGATACTTTCAGGTAAGTGAAAAACGCCTCCGGCAAGCCGGTAAATATCAGGTGATCTCCCGGCTCCATTATCTTTACCAGCGGGTTCACCAGGATATCGAATAAAATCTCTTTAAAACCATAGGAGGCGGCAAAACCGATACCAACCGCTATAAAGCATTTTATCAGCCGACTTCTGAGTTCTTCAAGATGGGAGGTAAACGGAATTTTTTCTTCTTCAGCGAGCATTTTTTTCGGGTCCCTTGTGCTTCTCTTTTCCTGCAGTGTCGGCTTTTTGTTTTTCTTCTTTCTCAACAGATGCGCTATTGTCGTCCCTTAACGCCTCAAACGCTTTTTTCACATTGTTGGTGCGATCGTCTGAACCGGCATCTTCTTTTTCCTGATCGGTCTGTGCTTCGGTCGATTCGGAATCATCAGGTCGTTTAACCTCGGCCGTGTCTTTCGATAGGCTGACCGAATCTTTAATGTCGCCACCCAGATCATCGAAGGCCTTTTTGACGTCCGAAAGATCCTCATCAATCTGGATGGTTTCTTTAAATTCATTGGTTGCTTTTTTAAATTCCCGCATTGCGCGACCCAGCGATTTGGCCAGATCCGGTAATTTCTTCGGACCGATGACGATCAGTGCAATCGCCAGCAGTAAAAGCAATTCGGGCATGCCGATGCCAAACATGATATTCCTTTGTTTGATATAATATTTTTAATAAAGCTATTCAGAAGTGGTTAAAAAACTCAGATCATGTTCGAGAGCAAGGCATCCCGCGGATTGAAAGCGGAGCGTACGCGTAAGTACGTGAGTATTTCAATTCGCGGGAAAACACAGCTATCGGACATAAGATGGGGTTTTAAAATCACTTCTAGTACTGGTTTCGGGTGTAAGTGTCAAGGAGAACCGTTTATGAGACGGATCATTTACTCATCCTATCCATAATAATTAAGTTCGATAACCCTGCATATCTCAACTGCCAGATTTGTAATAGGCGATTTATATGACGCCAATAAATTATTTGGGTTTCTCTGGTTTTAAAATCAAAAAATACAGTTCACCCACATGGGCCAGATGGCCGGCGGCTATTTCAGCGTAGGGCCCGTTGCCCCAGAATAGATCGGCACGTCCCGGTCCCCGAATGGCGCCGCCGGTATCCTGGTTGAGGACAAAGCGACGACAATCCACCCAGCGGTCGATTTGACCGGCGCTGTTGAGCACCGGCTTTTGGGTTTGGATAAACGCTAAGGCCGCATGTGGAAAGATGCGTCGATCCAGGGCAACCGTACGCCCCGGTGTCAGCAGCACATTCAGCGAGCCCAGGGGGCCCTCTGGCTCAATTTTAAAAAAGACATAGCTGGGGTTGTAGTTAAAAACCGACGCCATTTCTTCCGGATGGGCCTGCAAATAGGATCGGATTCTTTGCATGGACATTTCTTCGCGGGGTATTTTTTGCCGGTCAATTAAAAGCTGACCAATGCTGCGGTACGGTCGGCCGTTGCTGCCATGGTAATGCACATTGATAACTTCACTGGTGTCCAGAAAGATTTTGCCGGAGCCCTGAATTTGCAGGAAAAACACGTCCACCGGGTCTTTCACCCACGCCAGGGCCTCGGCTCTGCCGACCAGTGCGTTTTCTTCTTCGATCTCGCGGCGATCAAAATACGGCACCACCGTCTGGTCGGTG
>JASFGH010000257.1:0-6100 GCA_050123865.1 Desulfobacterales bacterium
AAACCGCCGACAGCTTCTATTGGCTGCAATCAAATCAGCAATCATTTCAGTCCTCCGCGTTATGGGCGTATAAATGTCTTTCTTCCGGCGGCATATGCCTTCGGATCCAGATCAAGACCTTATCCATTTCCTGTCTGAGTTCATTCAAGGCTTTACCTCGGTGACTGACATCGCGTTTTTCGGCAAGGGTCATCTGCCCGAATGTTTTATTTAAGGGTGGATAGAAAAAAATGGGATCATAACCGAAACCCTTCTCCCCGGCAGGGGCTTCGGCAATCAGACCCTCACAACGCGCCTCGTAAGTAAGGGCCGGACCGGAAGGAACGGCGATCGAAATAACACATTCAAAAGCAGCTTTGCGGTTGGTTTGACCCTGCATGGCTTTGAGTAATTTGGCGACCCGCTGCTGGTCAGTTGCATCCACGCCGGCATAGCGTGCAGACCGAACGCCGGGTTCACCCCCCAACGCCTCCACCATCAGACCCGAATCATCGGCCAGGGCCGGTATGCCCAGTATTTTGGCTGTAAAACTGGCTTTTTTGTAGGCATTTTCTTCAAAGGTTTCGCCATCTTCTTCTACTTCCGGAATCGGTCCAAAATCAGCCAGGCTTTTGATCTGAATCGGAAAGCCGTTCAGCAAATCTTCGATTTCTAAGACCTTTCCCGGGTTTCCGGTCGCAATAATAAGTGGGATTTGCTTGTCCATGGCAACCTCGCTGCCGGCAAAATTGCGCCGACAGTCTAACGGGGGCAACTTGGCGTTTAATGTTCAGTTTGAATAATTTCCGGATATCAACACTCAGGAAGGTATAGCCTGTTTAGCTTAAAGCATGCTGGCAGGTTTGTAAAGATCTTACCTGAATCTTGCATAAAAATAGATGAGAAAACTAACTTTAATCATGCCAAATCCAGATATTACCTAAATCTTGCAAAATAGTTAAAGCAAACTTGAAATTTGGCAGCAAGCGTGGCATTAACACCGCAGGCAACAAACAGACAATCTCCGCAAATCGGGTTCATAGGGTAATGAGCATCCGCAAACGACTCTATTATTTGCTGGCCTTAATTTTTTTGGTCATTATGGCTGGCAGTATAGGCTATTATATTATTTTTGACGGCGAGCCCGAGTTTTTGGATTGCGTTTACATGACGGTGGTGTCACTGACCACGGTCGGCTACGGCGAAGTCATAGAGGTTACCGGAAACGATACGGCCCAGATTTTTACGATGCTGTTGATCACTTTCGGCATGGGCGTCATCCTTTACGGCATCAGTTCCCTGACAGCCTTATTTTTGGAAGGCGAACTCTCAGGTTTTTTAAGGATAAAAAGAATGGCAAAGCTAATTGATAGTTTAAACGACCATTACATTGTCTGCGGCGGGGGTGAAACTGGCAGCGGTGTCATCTCCGAACTGTGCCAAAACAACGAAACAGCGGTTCTGATCGAAATAGATGCGAAAAGAATCGAGCGCTGCAAAGCAATTTGTGATCTGCTGTTTATCCAGGCAGACGCCACCGAGGATGAAATTCTGATGGCGGCAGGAATTGAACGCGCCGCCGGAATTGTCATCTCATTGCCGTCCGATAAAGACACGCTGTATGTGACCATGACCGCCCGAATGCTCAATCCCGGGCTGCGTATCATCAGCCGCATGTCCAACCCGCAATTACAGCCTAAACTCATCAAGGCCGGCGCCGATGCGGTCGTTTGCCCCAATGCGATTGGTGCCCTGCGCATGGCTTCTGAAATGATCCGGCCCACAGCAGTAGATTTTTTGGATCATATGCTGCGCAGCGGCAAAGGCAATTTAAGAATTCACGAACTAACGGTCTCGCAAAACTCGAAGTTCAACCAAAAAGAAATCCGTGAATGCGGCTTAAAAGAGCGTTATGGGTTGCTGGTGCTGGGCGCCAAAGACAACGTCAATGAAATTGAATTCAACCCGCCGCCCACCCGCCTGCTGGCAGCCGGAACGACCCTGATCGTCATGGGTGCGGTTGAAGAGATCGCCCGTGCGCGGGAGGCTTTTTAATACCGATTAAAATAAAAACCTCTATCGAGGGAGAGCAGGAGTTACGACAACGAGGTTAGGCAACGCTTCTTAGCTTCGTACTCATCTCTGTCCGGGTCCTTGTCGTCTAATGATCTGTTGACATTTTAACGGGAAAGTGGTATGAGCTCTTACCAGTTCTCTTTTCAATGGAGGTTAACATATGGATGCTCAACTCGGCCCCCCATTGCGACCCACCCAATATGCTGAAAGTATTTTGGTAACCTCGATTTTGGATGGCACCTATCCGGCCGGAACGCCGTTGCCCGGCGAGCGGTTGATGGCGGATCAGATCGGTGTGACCCGCCCCACATTGCGGGAAACGCTGCAGCGATTAGCCTGTGAAGGCTGGGTTAAAATTCAGCATGGCAAACCAACGGTGGTCAATGATTACTGGCTGGAGGGCGGCCTTAGCATGATCAGCACCCTGGCCAAATATACAAAATTTCTTCCCAACGGATTCATTACACAGCTGCTTGAAGTCCGAGCCGTTTTGCTGCCGCCGGTTGCAGGATTGACAGCCATACGCCAGCCTGACAAAATGCTTGATTTCCTCAGTCGAAAACCGGTGCCGGAAGACGAAGAGACCACCCTTGCTGTTTATGATTGGGAGTTACAAATGCTCTTAACACGAGGATGCGGCAATCCGGTTTATGCTCTGATCTTCAATGATTTTGCTTCCATATATAAGCAAATGGCCGCCGCTTACTTCAGGGAGGAAAAATCACGAAATGCGTCACTTAGCTATTACCGAGAACTTGAACAAGCCATTGCGCACGCTGATCATTCGGTCGAAAAGGTTGTAAAAGCCGCTATGCGAAAGAGTATTGAAATCTGGCGCGAAATAAGGCCGTTGGCCAGAAATATGCAATCATAAAAGAGCGCTTATCATTCAGTATCAATCGCCGAAAGAATAACGGCCTGATGCCCTTATAAGGAAATCGGCAATGCGTCGATGGAACGGATGGGGAGATTTGTCAATCCGGGTGGAATTGCCACCCGAGGCCGTGGTGTTTTTACAACAACGCGTCGGAAACGGCAGGATATGCCCGGATTACCCCCTGGATAAATTTCTCAAACGCATACCGGCTGTGCGGCTGCCGCAACATCCGCTTGTGACCGACAACCCGCTGCAGCGTCTGCAGTGCGCCCATGGTCAGAGCCTGCCGGATTGGATTCGACTGCGCGGCGGGACGCTGAAACGCTTTCCCGACGGCGTGGCGCAACCGGAGAGCGTTCAAGACCTTCACACAATTTTGGCCTATGCCGGCGATCACAATGCTGTGGTCATCCCGTACGGCGGCGGAACCAGTGTTGCCGGCCATCTCAGCGTTTGTGAATCCGAACGTCCGGTGCTCAGTGTTACCCTGCAGCGGGTGAACCGTTTAATCGAAATTGACGGCCCAAATTTGCTGGCAACCTTTGAAGCCGGTATCCGCGGACCCGAACTTGAACGGCAGCTGAACGCAAAAGGATTCACGCTCGGTCACTTTCCACAGAGCTTCGAATACTCAACTTTGGGCGGCTGGGTGGCCACCCGCTCCAGCGGTCAGCAATCCCGGCATTACGGCAGGATTGAACAGCTTTATGCTGGCGGAGAAGTTGCCACATTTAAAGGTCAATTGAAATTACCGCCCTTTCCCGCATCTGCTGCCGGTCCGGATCTCCGTCAAGTGGTTCTGGGCTCCGAAGGGCGAATGGGAATTTTAACCAGGATAATTGTCAGCATTTTACCCCTGCCGGATGTCAACGATATCCATGGAATCTTCTTCCCCTCCTGGGATTATGCCAGCAAAGCCGTGCAAGCACTGGCGCAATCTCAAATTTCGCTATCCATGATTCGGCTGAGTAATGCACAGGAAACAACGGCCAACCTGACCCTTGTCGGGCATGCGCAGCAGATCAAGTGGTTGAAGCGGTTTTTAAGATTCCGCGGCATCGATCCAGAATTGGCCTGTATGTGTCTGATTGGCTATATCGGGTCCGCAAGGCAAGCCCGGGTCGCCAAGGGTGAAGCCGCGACGATCATTCGCCGTTTCAAGGGCGTTTCAGCCGGCAAGCGAATCGGTGACGCTTGGAAGAAAAATCGGTTTCGATCGGCATATTTGCGCAATACGCTCTGGGAACTGGGGTATGCCGTAGATACCCTGGAGACCGCCGTTAACTGGGATAAGGTGACCGTGACCATGAATTGCATCGAAGACGCACTGATGCAGGCGCTGGAGCCGGTCAATGAACGTATTCTGGCTTTTAGCCACCTTTCACATGTTTATGCCACCGGTTCCAGCATCTATACCACCTTTGTTTTTCGTCTGGCCGACGCCCCGCAAAAGACCCTTGATCACTGGCGTAAGCTGAAACAGGCTGCCAGTCAGGCGATTGTGAAAGCCGGGGGAACCATCAGTCATCATCATGGCATCGGCAGCTACCATCAACCTTATCTGGAAGCCGAAAAAGGAGCGGTCGGCCTAAACACACTCCGGCAGATGTTTGCCTATCTGGATCCCAATCGGCAAATGAATCCGGGTAAATTGTTGCCTTGAAAGCCAGAAGATAGTTGCTGAAAAGGTGCTGTGGAAAACCAGAAAATGGTAGTCGGCCGTTAGAAAAAGATTCAGAAAATAGCAGTTTCGGCCGAATATGGTAACGAGGCTTCTGGTTTACGCAGAAAGCCGGGTGATTTTATAAATGAACATTAACAACATTGCTCAACAATGGGATCTCGTGATTATCGGCGGGGGGATAACCGGCGCCGGGATATTGCGCGAAGCAACCAACAAGGGTCTGAAGGCACTTTTAGTAGAGCAAAAAGACTTTGCCTGGGGAACCTCCAGTCGCTCCTCGAAATTGGTCCACGGCGGGTTACGCTATCTGAAAGAGGGGCATTTTCTGCTGACCAAAATGGCGGTAGAAGAACGCGAGCTGCTGCTCAAACAGGCGCCCGGGCTGGTCGAGCCCCTGGAATTTTTGTTGCCGGTTTACGCGCATCAGCGCCCCGGCAGACGTACGCTTAAAATCGGGCTGTCCTTGTATGACCTGATGGCCGGCGAGCGTCAGCACCGCTTTTACGACAAAACTGAATTTTATCGACGTATGCCTTATGTCCGGCAACATGGTCTGAAAGGCGGTTTTTTCTTTTCTGACGCCCAGGTTGACGATTCACGGCTGGTGTTGCGCCTCATCAATGAATCTGTTGCCGGAGGCGCCGCTGCCTTAAACTACACCGCCGCAATCGATATTCTGCGCAACGATGCCGGCGAAGTGGCAGGTGTCAACATCGAGGATACCGAAACCCGTGAATCCAGAACCCTGAAGACCCAAACCGTCATTAACGCCACCGGTTGCTGGGCCGAAAAGCTTCACCCTTCACCCGACCCCGGCCGCCATCTGCGACCGCTGCGCGGAAGTCATCTGGTATTTTCAGCTGAGGTGCTTCCGATCAAATTCGGTGTCAGCTTCGTCCATCCGCAGGACAACCGTATCGTTTTTGTTTTGCCCTGGGAAGGCGCTGTTCTGACAGGAACTACCGACCTGGATCATAGAACGGATCTATCCCAAGAGCCCACCATTACGCAGGGTGAACTTGTTTACCTGATGGAGGGTCTCAACACCCTGTTCCCCTCACTGGAGATTTCCTTAAAAGATTGTATTTCCGCCTTTGCCGGCCTGAGACCCGTTCTAAGCGAAGGCAGCCGCTTGCCGCAAGCAGAATCCCGCGAACATGTTGTCTGGGTGGATAAAGGCCTGGTAACCGTAACAGGTGGAAAACTGACGACATTTCGCCGTCTGGCCTGGGATGCCCTCACGGCCGCCAAACCGTTTTTGCCTTCTCGAAAATACGCCGATCGGCACAAACCGCTCTTTTGTAAACTACCGGATGGTCCGCTAAATCGTTTTGATTTGGCCGACAGCGTCTGGCGCCGGCTTTACGGTCGCTATGGTCAGGGGGCAGATGCGATTGTACAGGCGGCAGAGCCAAAGGATTTAAAGCACATCCCTGGCACCCACACCCTGTGGGCTGAGCTACCATTTGTGGCCGCCAACGAGC
>JASFGH010000258.1:0-6095 GCA_050123865.1 Desulfobacterales bacterium
CAATCACGATCTCGATCGGGTTTGTTCCCAAAGTTTGGGCAAAAAGCGGCCCGACCTCTTATAAACTAATGTAAAAGAAGAATAGCAAAATGCCGCCAGCATTTTGTTATTTTGACTCTAATCCCTTTACCAGAGCGCTGAGGGTGTGATTATACGGCGTCGGGGTTGCTGTGCGGCTACCGTATTCAACAAATTTGCCATTGATAAAATCAATTTCCGTACGTCGACCAGCTTCGATATCCATTAACATAGACGGTTTATGGTCGCCGGCATTGCGCATATACTCCATGGCATGGGGATAAAAATCCCAACCCAGATCGATTTCATTGGCACGGGCGATCTGGATGCATTCTTTTACCAGAGCATCGACAATCTGGTAGACGATGGGATCGTTCATTGCGTGCGACATGGTCAAACCGGTTACGGCACACACCGGATTCATGCAGGCATTCATAACGCTCTTGCGCCAGACCATTGAAATGATGTTTTCGGTGTGCTCGGTTTCCAGGCCGCATTTGCTCAGCGTATCGGCAATAACAATTGCAGCGTCACGGGATTGAGGGTCCAGTTCCTGAATGTAATGTGGCGGGTGGTGAAAGGGTACTTTGACATGGGCCGGCCCCACCAGACCGCATCCGTAATTGACGACGGCACGCATCACATCGGTCTTACCCAGTATCTTCGCCAGTTCCAATTCGGTATCGATACCGTTTTGCCAGCTGACAATCGTCAGACCCTCTTTGTGAAAGCCTTCAATGGCCGATGCAATCAACGGCAGGGCATTGGCTTTGACGGTGATAAAGATCACATCCGGGTCGTAGTCAGCTATTTCATCAACGGTTGTGCAGGTTCGGGTGACCTTGTGCTGCATATTCTCGGCACCTTCGAGAATAATTCCAGGATCCAGCGCCGGCGCCAGCAGGTCAGGGATGACATCACAAAGCGTGACCTCATAACCGCCTTTGGCCAAAAAGCAGGCAACAATGGATCCCACCGGACCGGCCCCGACCACCGCAAACGATTGGGGACTAAAATTGGAAGCGTCACTCATATCACATCTCTCCATTAATTTGGTTGTTAACGAAGCGAAATATCCTATAGCCCCTATACTGAGTAACAGCTGCAGTCTTTTTAGAAAAATCCGAATATCGAATTTCTGATTTCGAAGTTCGTATTTCCGCTCAGCGGCTACCTTTCCTGTTTGGGACGTTCGTCTATGACGCGCACGGCTTTACCTTCGCTGCGCGCAATGGCTTTTGCGTCCACCATTTCCACATTGACGCTGATGCCCATGTTGCCTTTGATATGGCCTGCAATTTTGCCTTCGATTTCATGTCTGCGATCTTCGCCGGCGTCATAAATTTCTTTTTTACCCTCCACGCGAACGCTGAGATGGTCTAAATAGCCTTTTTTACTCACCACCAGTTGATATTGCGGTTCAACTTCTTCGATTTCCAGCAGAAGCGCCTCAATTTGAGATGGAAAAACGTTTACGCCGCTGATGATGAGCATGTCGTCTGAGCGGCCGTAGATTTTGTCCATGCGAATAAAGGTCCGGCCTTCGTGGCCGGGCTCGCGCCACAATCGCGTGATATCTTTGGTGCGATAGCGAATCATCGGCATGGCGCGACGCTGCAAAGACGTAAAAATAAGCTCACCTTTTTCTCCCTCCGGCAGGGGCTCCAGGGTCTGCGGGTCGACGACCTCGGCCAGGAAATGATCTTCATTGATATACAGACCGTTTTGATCCGCCGCGTCATATGCCACACCGGGCCCGCAAAGCTCGGTTAAGCCGAATGCTTCCTGGGCTTTAATTCCCATGCGTTCTTCGATCTCCTGGCGCATGCCTTCAGTCCAGGGCTCGGCGCCGAACACCCCGACGCGCAAAGGAAGCTTGCGAATGTCGACCTTCAATTCTTCAGCGCGCTCGGCAATCGTCAGGGCATAAGAGGGGGTTGCAAACAGAACATCCGATTTAAAATCCTGCATAATTGTGATTTGGCGTTCGGTCATTCCGGCTCCGGTGGGCACGACTGTACACCCTAAGGCGGTTGCTCCCTGATGAAAGCCGAGGCCACCGGTAAAAAGACCGTGACCGTAGGCGTTTTGAACCACGTCTTCCTTGCGGATACCGGCTGCATAGAGGTTGCGGCACATGCATTCGATCCATTGGTCTAAATCTTCCTGGGTATAGGGTCCGGTAATGGGTTTGCCGGTAGTGCCTGAAGACGCATGGACTCTGACCAATTCTTCCAGGGGCACGGCGCACAGTCCAAAGGGATAATTGTCCCTCAAGTCCGTTTTGACGGTAAACGGAAGTTTGGCTACATCTTCAAGGCTTTTGATGTCGTCGGCAGAGATCCCCATTTCATTGAATTTATTTTTATAGAACGGCACCTTCTCGGATACCCAGGCGACGGTCTCTTTCAGTTTTTCCAACTGAAATTTTTTAAGCTCCTCCACTGGCATGCATTCAAACTTATCGTTCCAGGGCATGATATTCCTCCTTTTGGGGTAACGAAATTGTTATGAGGGCCATCAAATGAAATTCTATTTGAAAAACGGACGGTTCGGCGTGGTATAATTGCCACGCGTTGCCTGTCTTATCGTCAAGCCGGGGCTTGAAGTATTATCGACGCAAAATCAGCCGGCCTTAGCGGCGGCTTCATAGCCAAGATCAAAGGCCTTGATATTGGTATCGATAAAAGCCTTTTTGGTGGATGTCCGAATCGCTTCCTTAACATTATCGGCCGATACTGGCATCAGTCCGGTTTGAATCAATGAGCCCAGCAAAACCATATTTAAAGACATAAAATTGCCGGCCTCTTTTGCCAGGGCCAGGGCGTCAAAAGCCACCAACCGGGCTGTTTTCTGGCGGATTAATTCCTGAAGTTCATTTAATTCCGGATATGTGCCCTGGCCGATGGACACGGTGAACGGCGGCAATGGTGCCGTGTTGGTGATCACGACCGTATCGGCATTGCATTTGTTTAAAGCCCGCAGCGTTTCTGAAGGCTCGAAACCCAGCAGCACGTCCGCTTCCCCATCTGAGATAATGGTGCTTTCCGCATCGCCAAAAACCACTGCAGATTCAACGACACCGCCTCTTTGAGCCATGCCGTGAATTTCACTCATGCGTACGGGGATATCAGCCAGCAGCGCCGCCTCTCCGAGTACTTTGGATGCCAGCAGGTTTCCCTGGCCGCCAACGGCTACAATAATTAGTCTTGTTGTTTCCATAAGCTCGTCCCTGAATTTTTAGTTATTCGTATTAAAATTGTGGTCGTCTTCTTTTTCAGTTTTGATGTATATTTTTAACTTGGAGTAATGGAGTGCTTTTCCTTTTCCTTCGACCGCACCGGTACAATTGCTTTTTCGGGGCATATTTGGGCACAAACAGCGCAGCCTGAGCAGAGATCTGCGTTGATGTGCACGCGTTCGCCTTCGATATAGAACGCCGGACAGGCCAGTTCGTTGACACACTCGCGGTGATCTTTGCATTTTTCATTAATGTAAAAGGGCTTTCCTCTGGCCTTTTTAAGGCTTTGGGCATAAAGCGTGCAGGCTTCTTTGGATATGATGACCGATACGCCCTCGTAATCGATGGCCTCTTTAATCGCCGCGATACTCTTATTGACGCGGTAGGGTTTGATGACTTTCACATGGGGGACACCGATGGCGCTAACGACATCTTCAATCGATACGCGGCCATAGCCTGTCAGGTTGAAGTCTTTCATATTAACGCCCGGATGAGGCTGATGACCGGTCATTGCGGTGGTGCTGTTGTCCAAAACGACCAGCGTAAAGTTATGGTTGTTAAAAACGGCGTTGATCAGGCCGGCGATACCGGAGTGGAAAAAGGTAGAATCGCCGATAAACGAAATAACTTTTTTATCCGTTGAAGCTGAAAAGCCGCAACCCGTGCCAACTGATGATCCCATACACAACAGAAAATCCGCAGTTGAAAGCGGCGGGAGCACACCGAGGGTATAACACCCGATATCAGTTGGATAAATGGTGCCGAGGCCTTCAGCCGCTTTTTTAACCGCATAGTAAGTGGCCCGATGGGAGCACCCGGCGCACAGGGTAGGCGGCCGCATCGGCACTTCCGGGACGTCGGAAAGATCCGGCTTGGCCGCAGGTGTATAGGGTATTTCAAATAATTTGGCGATATTTTCTCTGACCTGGGCGGGGTTGTACTCATAAAGGCGTGTAAACAGGTCTTTGGCTTTTCCGCGGATCGACAGGGTCAAGCCTGCTTCCTGGGCAAAGGCCTTGACCTGCTCTTCCATGTAAGGTTCGCCTTCCTCAATGACCAGCACTTTTTCGCAGGCTTTTAAGAAGGATTTAATTGTTTTTTCAGGCATGGGGTAAGAAAATCCCATCCGCAGCAACCGCACTTTATCTGCAATATCGAATTCTTTGATGGCATCTGATGCGTAATTGTAGCTGACACCATTGCAAACGATGCCCCATTTGCCATCGCCCTGGATGAGATTGTACGGTGAGGCTTCCGAGAGATCCTTCGCTTTTTCAATGTTTTCAAGGAGCTTAACATGCAACCGCCTCGAAACCGCCGGTACGGTGACCAGATTAAAAGGGTCTTTGACGAAATCGCCTTTGGTTTGGGGTGCTTTGATTTCTCCGAGGGTGACAATGGCGGAGGAATGATTGATGCGGGTGGTGGTGCGAAACAGGACCGGTTCCTGCAGTTTTTCAGAGATTTCAAAAGCATATGCGATCATTTCTTTGGCTTCTTCCACGCTGGAGGGCTCAACCAACGGTAACCCTGACAGTTTGGCATAAAAGCGATTGTCCTGCTCGTTTTGGCTGGAAAACATATAAGGGTCATCGGCAGTCAGAACGATCATTCCGCCTTTGACGCCCACGTAGGCCAGTGTCATCAGCGCGTCTGCAGCGACATTCACACCCACATGCTTCATGACACACATGCTGCGCACGCCGGAGTTGGCGGCAGCGGCCGCCACTTCCATGGCCACTTTTTCATTGGTGCTGTATTCAAAATAGAGATCGCTTTCCTGGGACATCTGGAAAAATTGCAGCGAAATTTCGGAAGAGGGTGTGCCCGGGTAAGTACTGGCAACCGCAACGCCTGCCTCGATTGCGCCCCTGGCAATGGCTTCATTGCCCAGCAGTAGCATTTTTTGACCGGGACTTTCGGTAAGTAGTTTGTGCATGGCAACATCCTTTATGAATTTATTGGTGGTTGAAGGCCGAATCGGCACATTCAATTCAGTTGATTTTTTAGCTAGTTTTTAGGTTGGTGTCAATTCAATGAGCCAATTCCATTTTTTTGTTGAATCTTGTATTTAGCTACATTAAAGCTACATTGTAGATTCTGTCAAGCTAAAAGATTGAAAAACGCGGGAGGAAAAATCATATGATTGTCCGAAATATAAGCGATAGGGCGGTTATGGAAACCACCTATCTGGCTCATGGTGGTGCCATTGCGCAGATGGTTCTGGACCGCCGTATTTTAAAGGAAATCGGATTTCTGGCAATTGCGACCCTGGAACCGGGCAAGCAAATCGAAGCCCATGTGGATCCCATGGAAGAAATCTACTTTGTTTTGCAGGGCTCCGGTGAAATGGGTGTGGATGACGAAAAACAGCAGGTCGGACCGGGGGATGCCACCTGGATTCCCACTGGATCATCCCATAGTCTGCTAAATAACGGGGATGAGAATCTGGTTATCCTGGTCGTGGCGTCACCTAAGTGGTAGGCGGATAAGGTATTTGTGGCATATTACCGGTTTCTATCCAGGTGCGACTTGTTACAAATAGGTGTCAGGTGTCAGTGTTCAGGTGTCAGCCCTTCTTATCGGCCCTGACACCTGACACCCGAAACCTGAAGCCCGGAAACTGGTTCTGCCTCTAAACGAACTCATTAAAATGGATGTTGTCAGAAATTTTGAGGAGACAACGAACCGGGCTTCTTGCGGGTATAAATAGTTTTATACTTTTCCGGCGTGGCGGCCATACAACTGGCGCAACCGGGCTCTTCATCGGGTTCAAAGGGCTCCAGGTGAACCTCCAGGCCGATTTCCAGGTAGGTGTCAACCATTTCCGACAGGC
>JASFGH010000259.1:0-6049 GCA_050123865.1 Desulfobacterales bacterium
TTGCTAACATGTTCGACTCGAATCATGATTTATAAAAGGTTTCATTTTTATCGTTAAAGGTGCACAGAATATAACACGGCGAAAACTCAAAGTTAAAGATTATTTAATTAGCCACAGACCCACACGGACCCACACTAAGATAATATCTGTGTGAGTCTGTGTGCGTCTGTGGTGAATTGAATCTTATTCCTCTTTTGGTTAAGGCGTCAACGCACAATCGTTTATCCAGGGATGATCTTCGTTTCTTGAAACCTGATTCACATTTTGCTATGTTTCTTTTTATTTTAAATATTTATCGAATCAGGACGACGCTATGGAACTGCGCACTGCCCTTAAAAATCCAACGGTTGCCCTGGGCCGTTACACCATCGCCTTTATTCAGGATCTGGGAAGAATCGCTCTGTTCTTCGTTAAAGGTTTTGTGCTCATCTTTTCAATGCCACTGCAGATCGACAAGGTTCTACAGCAGATTTACTTTATCGGCATGAAATCGATATTCGTGATTTGCCTGACCGGCGCGTTTACCGGAATGGTGCTGGGGCTGCAAGGTTATTATCTGCTGGTCAAGTATGGTTCCACCGGCGTTCTCGGTTCAGCGGTTGCTCTGTCTTTAATCCGTGAAATGGGGCCTGTTCTGACCGCGATTATGGTCATTGCCAGGGGCGGGTCGGCGATGGCGGCCGAGATCGGGATTATGCGCATTTCCGAACAAATTGATGCGCTTGAAACCATGGACATCGACCCGATTCGATTCCTGGTTAGCCCTCGAATCGCGGCGGCATTGATCAGCTTTCCGCTTTTAACGGCCCTGTTTGATGTGGTCGGCATTTTAGGGGGATATTTAACGGGTTCGGTGCTGCTGGGACTGAACCCGGGCCTGTACTTTACACGGGTTGAAACATCCGTCGCTATGGTGGATGTGACCGGCGGTTTTATCAAGTCACTTGTTTTCGCGGTGATTGTGGTATCCATTTGTTGCTTTCAGGGATACTATACGCATACCCGGGCCGAATTCGGTGCCAAGGGTGTCAGCGTATCGACCACATCGGCAGTGGTGCTTTCCTGTGTTCTGGTGTTAATCGCGGATTACGCGTTGACTACCTTTTTACTATAGCCTAATTTGAGCGTTTCAAAAGCGGAACGCCATCTGCCGTGTAGCTGCGGCAACCTCGACAAGCGCTCAACTCAGGACCTAAATTGAGCGTTTCAAATTTTAAAATGGATCAACCGCTCATCCAAATTAAAAATGTAACAAAGAGTTTCGGAGACGTCCGTGTGCTTGATGGCATAAATTTAAGCATTTATCGCGGGCAAATCACCTCGATTATCGGTCAGAGCGGCACGGGTAAAAGTGTCTTGCTCAAACATATCATCGGCCTGTTACAGCCGGATTCCGGTCAGGTGCTTTTTGACGGAAAGCCATTGGCCGCCATGAAAAAGAATGAACGCAAGGCGCTTAAACAAAAATTCAGTTATGTATTCCAGGACACGGCGCTGTTTGATTTTCTGAATGTTGCTGAAAATGTGGCTTTGCCGTTGGTGGAAAATGCCAACCATAGTGAGGCAAAAGTCAAGGAGCAGGTCCAGGCCAGGCTGAATCAAATGGATTTATATGAGATTGAACACAAATACCCGTCTCAGCTTTCCGGCGGAATGAAAAAACGGGTGGCACTGGCCCGGGCCCTGGTCATCGATCCGGAAATTGTGCTGTTTGATGAGCCCACCACCGGGCTTGATCCGATTCGAAAAACAGCTGTCCACAGCATGATATCCGACTATCAGCAGCGATTTGGTTTTACCGGTATCATCGTTAGCCATGAAATCCCCGATGTGTTCTTTATTTCGCAGAGGGTGGCCATGCTCGACGAAGGCCGGATCCGCTTTGAGGGCACGCCGGAAGAGCTGCAGCAAACCACCGATCCGGTGGTGCGCACTTTCATCCGGGGACTGGAAAGCCCGCACGACGAACTGACCGGCGTTTCTTCACAATCCCAGGGACAGAAGCGATTGGCCCGGGAAATGTTTCGGCTGCAACACCACTTGCGGCCTTTCTCGATTGTTTTGCTGTCGGTTGAGAATCTGGAGGATGTCGACCGGATCGCCGGACATGTGGCCGGGCAAACCGCTTTGCGAAATTTTGCCAATTTTGTGAAACACAATATTTACATCACGGACACCTGTTTTCGATATGAAATGAATAAAATCATGGTGGTTCTGCCTGATACCGATTCGGATCAGGCCGGCCAATTTTGCGATAAACTGTCGCGCAATCTGGATACGGATGCCATATTCGGTGGCGCAGAGACCCGCAAAGGGCTGTGTTTTGCCGTGGCCGCCGGAATCGCCCAGGCTCAAAAAGACAGTCAAATCGAAACCATGCTGACAGATGTGGCCAAGCAGCAGAATATATTCTGGGAATGTCAGATATAGGTTCAGAGGTTCAGGGTTCAAAGGTTCAGGGTTCAGGGTTCAAAGGTGGGTGTTTTGCTGGGAGGCTGGAAGGCTATAAGGCTGGAAAGCTCAACAGCATTAAAACCCATGAGGTTTCAGACTTTCAGGCTTCCAAGCTTGCAAGCATCCCAGCATCCCAGCCCTTCCAAGAGCCAGCAGCCGGCAGCATTGGCAGCGAACCCTGAACCTGAATAACGGAGGAGAAATGAAAAAAGGTTCTGTTGAGTTAGGCGTTGGTATTTTTGTCATCATCGGACTTATCTGTGTTGGATATTTGACGATTCAACTCGGGAAGATGAAATTGCTGGGTGAAGACCACTATTTTCTAAATGCCAGATTTCTATCGGTGACAGGCCTGAAATCCGGAGCGCAGGTGGAAATAGCCGGCGTAGAGGTCGGTCAGGTCGATTCGATATCGCTGGATCCCAAAGACAACGTGGCGATGGTGCGGTTGAAAATAAAAAGAGATATCGTCTTGAGCGACGATGTCATCGCATCGGTAAAAACATCCGGACTCATCGGGGATAAATATATCAAACTGTCACCGGGTGGTTCAGATGACATTCTAGAGCCGGAGGATACCATTATTGAAACCGAATCGGCCCTGGATATCGAAGAATTGATCAGCAAGTATGCTTTTGGGGAGGTGAAATCACCTAACGTCTTGACAAAATGATCCGATTGAATATGTTATAGGCGCCCATACCGGACGTTTTACAGCAAATTCAAAAGGGGTAACAATCGGGGAGGTCTATCATGGCTGAGGAAAAAGATGAAAAGAAGGATTTTGTTGTAAAGGATCGCAGAATTTTTGCGGGGGAAAATCTTGATGAGGTCCAAACTGAAGAAAAGGAAACACCGGCCGCAGAAGAAGATCAGGAGCCCGATTCGACTGAAGCAAGAGAAGCGGCAGCCGAGCAGCAGCCGGAACCGCCACTTCAGTTCCCGGAAATCAACTTCGCTACCTTTGTGGCTTCCTTAAATGCATCCGCTCTGTTGCAGCTTGGCGCTATTGAAGACCCCACCACCGGTCAAAAAAATAAAAATCTGCCGATGGCCAAGCAAACCATCGATATCCTTAGCATGCTGCAGGAAAAAACCGCCGGTAATCTAAGCGAAGAAGAGGAAAACTTACTGAAAAATATTCTATACGATTTGCGGATCATGTATGTAAAGGAAAAGCAGTAGGGGGCTCAGCCGTTCAAATGGTTCCAAGGATCCGACAGCCGTAACCTTACCTTTAATATTGCCCCTCCAGCTTCAGGGTTCCAAGGTTCAACGTTCAGGGGTTCAGATGTTAGACGACAGAAAACAGATGTCAGATATCAGAGGACAGCGTATAGAGGACAAAGATTTAAAACCTATAAACATTTGAGCCCTGAACCTTTGAGCCCTTGAACCTTGAACCCAAGCGAAGCGCTATGAAGATCTTGTCACCTGCCAAAATTAACCTGTTTTTGCGTGTACGCGGCAAACGGCCCGACGGGTATCATGAATTGTTTTCGTTAATATGCTGCATCACCCTTTTTGATGAGATTTCACTGCAAATCGGCACCGGAGACACGATCAACATTCAGTGCTCGCACTCCGGCGTACCGTCCGACGCCACCAATTTGGCGCACCGCGCAGCCTGTTTGTTTCAGGAGAAGCTGGGTTCATCCCGGGGCATTGACATCCACCTGACGAAAAACATCCCGGTCGCCGCAGGCCTGGGTGGCGGCAGTGGAAATGCCGCCAGCGTTCTGCTGGCATTGAATACGGCCTATGAATACCCTTTTAGCCGTGCCCAGCTGATGGAAATGGGCCTGGCACTCGGCGCTGATGTCCCTTTTTTTATATTTCAAAAACCGGCGATTGCCACTGGAATCGGCAATGTTTTAGATCATTTTGAAGGCGATCTACCATATCATTTTTTGTTGTTATATCCGGAAATTAGCGTCTCAACCGCCGAGATTTACCAAAATCTTAATTTAACGTTGACAAAAGATGAAAAAAAACCTACAAGCACTCATTTAAAGCTAACCCGGTTCGAACCTGCGCACAATTTAACCAATGATCTGGAAACGGTTACCGCTAAAAAACATCCTGAAATTGGTATGCTCAAGGAAAAACTGCTGACCCACGGAGCAATCGGTGCGCTAATGAGCGGCAGCGGTCCGACAGTTTTCGGGTTATTCAAAGATACCGATACGGCAAAATCGGCCAAACATGCATTGAGCCGTGATACGGAACTCAAGGATATGCAGCTGTTTCTGGCGGATCCGATCCTTGAGCCCGGGCCCAAATGGATCGATATTTAAATGACTCAAGCGGGCGTTCGTTTTATTATGCAGCGTACCTGATTGGGTTTTCCAAACCGGGTGCTTCGCACCCGGTTTCACCCACAACGATCGGGGCACTGTGTGCCCCTGTCTTTTACCGCCTTTAGCGGTAAAATCCAAGCCACCCGCTGTGCGGGTGGTCGTTGACCCTGTTATCCAGGGTTTTGGGGCGTCGCCAAGCGGCAAGGCACAGGGTTTTGGTCCCTGCATTCGGAGGTTCGAATCCTCCCGCCCCAGCCACTTATTTAATAGTGCATATTATGCAGACGGATTGGCACCTAAAATATATTCACCACGAAAGCACGAAAGAACGAAAACACGAAAAAAGAAATAATTCATTTCGTGCTTTTTGGATTTCGTGTTTTCGTGGTCATAAAACTTTGATTTCAAAACTTCTACCATTGCAAATGGACGGCTAAATGGAAGGTATTTCAATCTTTTCAGGCAACTCGAACCCTGAGCTGGCCAGTAAAATTTGTGAATATTTGAACCTTTCGCTGGGAAGCGCGCAGGTAAAAACCTTTAGCGACGGTGAAATCCAGATTGAAATCGACGAAAACGTTCGGTCAAAAGATGTTTTCGTCATTCAGTCTACCTGTGCACCGGTCAATGATCACCTGGTCGAGTTGCTGTTAATGATTGATGCCATGAAGCGTTCATCGGCAAAACGGATCACCGCGGTGGTGCCGTATTTTGGGTATGCCAGGCAGGACAAAAAAGTCGCCCCGCGGGTTCCCATCAGCGCCAAGCTGGTTGCGAATATGCTGGCTGTTGCCGGTGCGAACCGTGTTATCACCATGGACCTTCACGCCGGCCAGATTCAGGGGTTTTTCGACATTCCCGTGGATAACATATTTGCCGCTCCGCTTTTAATCGAATATATTGGCAGAAAGTTTAATGGTAATCTGGTGATCGTTTCACCGGATGCCGGCGGGGTTGAAAGGGCACGGGCCTTTGCCAAAAGGCTGGATGCCGATCTGGCCATCGTGGATAAACGTCGGTCTGCGCCCAATCAGGCCAAGGCCATGGCCGTCATCGGCGATGTAAAGGATAAAACAACGGTAATCCTGGACGACATGGCAGATACGGCCGGGACGCTGACCGAGGCCGCCGATGCGCTCAAGGAAAATGGGGCCAAGGAAATCCATGCCTGCTGTGCCCATGCCGTTCTCTCCGGGCCGGCCATCGACCGGATTTCGGCCTCGGAAATGAAAAGCCTGGTGGTTACCGACACCATACCATTACGCGAAAATGCGCTTGCCTGTGGCAAGATTGTC
>JASFGH010000260.1:0-6034 GCA_050123865.1 Desulfobacterales bacterium
TAGACCTTTACGGATCCAATGTAGCTATGAAACGGTGGTTCGTTTTTTCCACAAACAAGGTTATGCCTTAAAAACAGCGCAACCCTGGCCGGATAAACACGATGAGCAATTGCGTGAAACTTTTTGGCAAGAGCTCAAACAACTGATCAAGCGGCCAGATGTAGACATTTGGTTTGCCGATGAATCCGGCTTTGAGGCCGATCCCCGTCCCCGCAAGCGTTGGGACAAGAAGGGATCAAAAATCTGAATTGATTTACAGGATGTGGATTTCGCAGACTTTTCGGAAGTGATGGCCGTAGATGGCTAACGTAATGGCTAACGACAGCAATTCAGGTCGTTTGCGCAGGGTCCACAACAAGAGCTTCCAATACTGGAAGCGCTCCTTGCCCAAAATCCCCAGACGGATGCAGGATCGCAAAAACGCCATCAGGTCGTGAATGCTGAATGGCAGATTCGCTTCCGGGGCCTTGTACTCTTTGAGGAAAGTCCGCACCCGGTCATAATAAATTTTGGGTGAATAAATCTGTCCCATGATGCGTTTGTATCCGTCGATCAAAGCTTTGAGGTCCATACGTGGGATGATATTGGTGGTGCCGTCGGTATTGCACGAAACCAGGCCGGCCAGGCGGCCTTCCTTTTTCAGGCGATTGTAGAGCCGGGTGCCCGGGGGGGCATTCAGCAAACCGACCATGGCAGTTACGATGCCGCTTTTCTGAATAAAGTCAATCTGGCGTTGAAAAATGGAAGGTGTATCACTGTCGAAGCCTACAATAAAACCGCCCTGCACCTGCAATCCGGTTCGATGAATCTGTTTTACGCTTTCAACCAGGTTACGGTCTCTATTCTGTTTTTTATTGCACTCGGCCAACCCTTCTTCGGCCGGTGTTTCAATGCCAATAAAGACCGATTCAAACCCGGCGGCGACCATCATCTGCATTAAAGCCCGATCATCGGCCAGGTTGACCGAGGCTTCGGTGTTGAAACGAATGGATTTTTTATTTTTCTGCCATTCGATCAAGGCCGGCAGCAGTTCGCCCTGAAGATATTTTTTATTGCTGATAAAGTTGTCATCTACAAAAAAAATATTTCCCCGCCAACCGAGGTCGTAAAGGCTGTTCAGTTCGATGATAATTTGTGCAGCCGTTTTGTGTCGCGGCCGGTGTCCAAGCAGCGCGGTGATATTGCAAAAGTCACAATTAAACGGGCAGCCGCGCGAAAATTGAATGCTCATCGCCGCATAGTGTTTCATATCGATCAGATGCCACAACGGCTGCGGGGTTTGACTCAGATCGGCAAACGCACTTGTCCGGTATAGGCGTTGCGGGCAATTGCGTTCCAGGTCACCCAAAAAAGACGGCAGCGTCAGCTCGGCTTCATTTAAGACAAAATGATCAACGGCCTCAAACGCCATATGTTCATCTGTAAACAGCGGCCCGCCGGCGACGACTTTCAGGCCGGCTCTTTTGCAGCGCATGATGGTGTTGCGCGCCGATTCACGCTGCACGGCCATCGCGCTGATAAAAACACAGTCAGCCCATGCCATGTCTTTTTCTGTCAACGGGTTGACATTGAGGTCAATCAACCGTTTGGGCCAGCCGGCGGGCAGCATGGCCGCTACGGTCAGCAGGCCCAGCGGTGGAAAGGCCGAGTGTTTATGGATAAACTTCAGGGCGTGCTTAAAACTCCAGAAGGTATCCGGAAAGGATGGGTATAAGAGCAATGTTTTCATGGATCTTCTTTATTACCTGAAATTTTCAAGCATTTCCGCTTTTCGACTGCCTCTTAAATTTGAATGATCGCTCCCCAATTTAAGAGCCATCAGCTGTGCCTGACGGGGATGCTACCTGAAAGGACTCGAACAGATCAAGATCATCGAATAAGAGTTCTTTTGAGGAATGATCATTTTCGCCATAAATCTCTATAACGGATTCGGCAATTACATCCGCATAGGTGCCGATGGGATAAAGATTGTCGGTCCGCAATATGGTTACCAGAGCCTCTTTTCCCTCTGAAATCGCTTTTTTGATGGCTTTATCCTCGTATGTTTCAGTGCACAACAGGGTAAAGTCGTCCCGGGCAATTGCGCTGATTTCATGCCTTTTGATGTTGCCGGCAATTACAGCGTATTCCTCAATCGTCAACTCACTTGTCTTTTCGTCGCGCGAAATATGATAGCGTTGTTTCATAATCCCCCATTCCTTTAAGAAAAAAGGCAGAGCCTGTTGGGACTCTGCCTTAATGTTTATTAACCAGGCAGCGAACCATTAAATTCGCTTAACATTTACCGCCTGCTTCCCCCTCTGGGTTTGCTTTGTTTCAAATGACACCGGGTCATCGGCTCGCAAGGTGAAAAAACCGTGGTCTACGATCCCGCTTTTGTGTACAAAGATATCACCCTCTTCGCTGGATTCGATAAATCCATATCCTTTTTTTTCGTTATACCATTTGATACGACCTTCAGCCATTGGTGAAATCCTCCTTGGCATTCAGCATCTGTACGGTTTTCTTGGGAAGTGGCTTCCAAAAAGGCGAAGAAGGCCCAAATCAGACATCATTTTAAAATGTAGAATTCCAAGCTTGATTCGAAGATTAATCCCAGAAAGTGTACAAAAGTGATATTTTCAAACTATTTTCGTTTTTCTTCGTATCATTAAACCCTCATCTCCACAAGCTTTATATTTTATTCCCAATCGTCCCGAAATTCCTGAATGCTATGCGTCATATGGTTAACCATGCAAATAAAATATTGGCAGAATGCATCATTTCTATTATGATGGTCCGGCTTGATAAGCTGGAATGCGATCTGAAGATATTGATTTAGTCCGGGAAATGGTTATATGATACTAATCTATGCCTGAAAGTTTTGCATGAAAATTAATGAGAAGTTGAGATAACCTTTATCGGCATCAGATCAAGCAAGTTATAGAGGTACATCGAATCACCTGCCTGAAAAATGGATGATAATCATTTTATCTCATTAATTTTCACCCGATGGGCGAGTCGGAGGCTTCCATCTGCTGTGTTATTCATTGCGAAGCATAGTTCACTATAGCTTAGCCATGAAGTGCCTTGCATATGAAAGCCTCCGACTCGTGCAAAACTCAGGTACTTATTGCGGTAAAATGGATGCTGGAATTTAGCGATTAAAGGGGTTTGGTAATGAAGATCAGTCAAAAAGAGGAAAACGGTATTGTTTTTCTGGCCTTTAAAGGTCGTTTGGATGGGTCATCAGCAACAGAAGCTGAGCAAACTGTGAAAAACATCCTGGACGGTGAAAATAATCGACTCCTTTTTGATTTCGCAGACCTTGAATATCTGAGCAGTGCCGGCCTGAGAGTGGTTTTAGGTGCTGCCAAAGAAATAAAACGCAAAGACGGCAAATTTGCCCTCTGCGCGCTCAATACCTATGTGAAAGAGGTGTTTGAGGTCAGCGGATTCGGTGCCATTATACCCATTGCAGATTCTATTGAAGCGGGTATAGAAGAAGTTAAGAAGTGATTTAGTATCAGATCAACACCATGTTTTTTAGACAGTTCCTAGAATAGCACGCGATCAAAATATGCCGAAGGAATAACGGATGTCGGAAAACAGCCGCGAAAATGAATCTTTACTGCTTGTAGATGATAACCCAACCAATCTGCAGGTTCTCTACCAGACTCTTGAGACCACCGGTTGTAAGCTGCTGGTGGCTAAAAACGGCGAAACAGCCCTGTCCATCGCCCAAAAGGCTTCGCCGGATTTAATTCTGCTGGACATCATGATGCCTGGTATCGATGGCTTTGAGGTCTGCCGCCGCCTAAAAGCGGACCCTGCCACAGCCGGCATACCGGTCATTTTTCTTTCGGCGCTGACGGATACCAAAGACAAGGTTCAGGGGCTGCAACTGGGAGCGGTTGACTATGTTTCCAAGCCGTTTCAGCCGGATGAAGTTATCGCGCGGGTGGATACCCACCTGACCATACATAGACTCAAACGTGAAGTCGAAGAAAAAAAGGACGCACTCGAAGATGAACTTGAAGCAGCCTCCGACGTCCAGCGCCGCCTGCTGCCCAAGAATCTGCCAGAGATTTCGGGCTTAAAGCTTGCCGTTCATTATGAAACCAGTTTGTATGCCGGTGGCGACTATTACGATATTGCCAAGATGGCCGATGATCAGTGGGGTTTTCTGGTAGCCGATGCCGAGGGGCACAGTGCACCGGCGGCGGTCATGATGGCCATGACCTGCGCGCTTTTCCGCTCTTATCCGCAACCTCCCATTGAGCCCGGTGATCTGCTGTACTTTCTGAATGAACATATGTGCAAAGTCGCTGAACCCAGCTTTGTTACGGCTTTATATGTTGTTTACGACGCCGGCAGCCGCACCCTTAAGATTGCACGGGCCGGCCACCCGCCACCGATGATCTACCAGTCGGCCGAGAAAAAAGCGATCGAGTATGCCTGCAGCGGCGTGTTCCCGTTGGGAGTAGATCCTTACGAACAGGTTCCGGTAACCGAGGCCGAACTGCAGCCGGGCGATCGCATCCTGATGTATACCGATGGGATTACCGAGCGGTTTAATACCGACGGGGAAACTTACGGGGAAGAGCGCTTGTTGCGGCAGCTGGAAGCCGGCGGTGATCTTCAGCCCCAGGATTTGCTAACCGCGATCATGCAGGATGTAAACGCGTTTGCCAACGGGCGCCCAGCGGATGATGATCAGGCGTTGCTTTTAGGAATTGTTAAATAGATTTACAGGAAAGACTCCCACCTTTCCGGCGTCTCTGCTATTTTTCCAATTTAGCAATCAATTTCGCGATACCCTCAAAGTCAAAGTCCTCGGCGAGTTGAATGCATTGAGTGCTGAACATTTCAAATGCGCTGGATTTTGATTTTAATCCTTCCGCGCTGGATTTGATCTGGGTGATGTCTCCCATCTCAACCGGCTCTTTGAGCAGGTCGGCTGCTTCTTTTGCCAGTTGTGGGGTAATGGCCGCAATTGCGTCTTCAGATGGCGCTGAGGGTATTTTTTCAGGTGCGGGGCCCAACGATTGAACCGCTTTGAGTGCCCGGTTAATCGCTGTTTCCAAATTCTTAAATTCTGCGTCGAGCTGTTTTGGTGATGCTGCCGGTTTTTGCTCGCCTTTGATCAGTTTTTCAAATTCCACCGCGGCTGCTTGAAGCTCAGTGGCCGCCAGATTGCCGGCCAGGCCTTTGATGTTGTGAACCAGGCTGTGAGCCTGTTTTAAATCACCGGCCGCAAGGGCATCCTGAATGTCGGTAGCGACTTCGGTGTACTTGACACCAAAATCCAGCAGCAGTTTGCGGTATAGCTTTTGATTGCCCCGCAGCCGGTTGAGACCCTCGGCCAGCTCAAAGCCCGGCAGGGTTTTCGGTAATTCCTGCATTTCCGGTTTGGATTCAGCGGCAGCCGCTTCCGGGGCCGAAACATCTGCGGGCGCAACCGTTGCCCGTTGATTTGTCGGCTTGATCCATTTCTGCAATTCACCAAACAGCTGATCCGGATCTATGGGTTTGGTGACATGCCCGTTCATGCCGGCCTGCAAGCTTTTTTCCTCATCACCGGCCATGGCGTGCGCCGTCATCGCAATGATCGGCATATTGCGGATTGCGGATTTCAGATTGCGGATTTCCCGCGTAGCAGTATACCCGTCCATGACCGGCATCTGGATGTCCATCAGAACGACATCATAGGGCTTTTCTTTGAGCATATCGACCGCCTGTTGTCCGTCATCGGCCAGGCTGACGATCAGGCCGGCGCCCTCGAGAATTTCTTTGGCCACCTGCTGGTTGATCTCGTTATCTTCAGCCAGCAGGATTCTGGAGCCGCGGAGCTGTTCAAAGGCCTCAGCTTTGTCCTGCTCCCGGGTCAGTCGGGATGTATCGGATACCTCCTCACCATAGGTCTGCATGACCGTATCAAAAAGGACCGATGGGCTAACCGGCTTGATCAGAAAACCATCCAGGCCGATCTTTTCGACTTTTTGCATGACCTCTTCACGACCATAAGCGGTTACCATAACAATATGAGGCACAT
>JASFGH010000261.1:0-5978 GCA_050123865.1 Desulfobacterales bacterium
ATTTTGCATTAAAATTAATGATTTTTTTGCCACGAAGGACACAAAGAAACAATTTTTTTTACATTTCTTTACTTTTTGATCTTCTTCGTGATCTTCGTGTTCTTTGTGGTTAGTATCCATATCACATTTATCCTGAAATATGACATCCTTGATAACGGAGAGATTGGAGGCCGGCCAAGATTAAGGTGCAATAAATGGAATGTCAAGCCATTTGAGAACTCTGGCCAATTGCCATTCGATAAAAACTATCGCATGGATAAAAAAGGTTGATATCTTATTTTGAAGGTTTACTATAGTGAACCTTCAAGGTTCAATGGTTCTGCGTTCCGGGTTGAAAAACTTCTGGACTCAAAAAATGGACATGTATTTGATCACGTACTCAATCAGCCGACGCATTCCAATTTTGATCCAACCTGTGAACCTATAGACACTGAACCTGTGAACCCTTGAACCCTGAACCTATGAACCCTGAACCTATGAACCCCATATTGGAAGTAAAAAACCTGGTAAAACATTACGGCAGGGTGGTTGCCGTCGATGACGTCAGTTTTGCGCTGGAGCAGGGCGTCTGTTTTGGGTTGCTGGGTCCCAACGGCGCCGGCAAGACCACCACCATTGAAGTCATCGAAGATGTGATCCAGCCGACATCCGGCGAAATATTTTACAAAGGAAGTCCCCGCACGCCAGCCTTCAGAGAAGAGGTTGGCATTCAGTTCCAGAGCACGGCGCTGCTTAATTTTTTAACCGTGCGTGAAACCCTGCAAACCTTCCAAAGCTTTTTCACGCAGGCCGCCCCCATCGAAGAGCTTGTCAAGCTCTGCCGTCTGGGTGAATTTCAGGATCAATACAATGATAAAATATCCGGTGGGCAGCGCCAGCGTTTCCTGCTGGCTCTGGCATTAATCAACCGGCCGGAACTGCTTTTTTTGGATGAGCCTTCAACCGGGCTTGACCCCCAGGCACGACGCAATTTATGGGACCTGATTCAAAACATCAAAGCCGCAGGCAAGACTATCATTTTGACCACCCATTACATGGAGGAAGCGCAATTTTTGTGCGATGAAGTTGCCATCATGGATTACGGCAAAATTATCGTCCAGGGAACGCCCGATGCGCTGATTCGACAGCACAGCCGGGGCACTACCGTGGTCATGCCAAAGGATCGCTTTACGCCTGGAACAGACAATTTCCCGCTGCCCGCGCGTACCGTTAAAGATAACGTCGAAATTAAAGCCGACGATGTCAATCAATGCCTTGAGCAATTAATCGCCCGTGGTGTTGATTTGTCCGATATGACCGTTCGCTCCCCCAATCTGGAAACGGTGTTTTTGAATTTAACCGGGCGTCAGTTGCGAGAATAAACATGCGCTTTAAACGGCTATGGGCCATTTTGAAGGCCAGAAATCTTGAGTTTTTCCGAGACAAGTCGGCATTCGGCTGGAACTTTATCTTTCCATTTTTGCTGGTGGCCGGCTTCGGCATTATTTTTGGCGGAAAAACCTATACCGAATATAAAATCGGCATATTTCCTGCCGAATCAGAGCAGGTTTCCGTTGAAGCGCTTGACATCCCGCCGCGCTTTAAAGAGATGAACCATCTTAAATTCATAGGATTTTCAGATGCTGCCGAAGGATTAAAGAAACTCAAGCATCACCGCGTTGATTTTTTGCTAAAAACCGGCCGAGGCCCCCATCAATACTGGGTCAGCGATTCTTCGCCTAAAGGGTACGTTGTCGAGCAAATGTTTAGAGCCAGCCTGATTCCGCCCGAAAACGAACCCAACGCTGAAAAAAAAGAGATTAAAGGCAGCGCAATCCGCTACATCGATTGGCTGTTTCCGGGCATTCTGGCCATGAATATGATGTTCAGCGCGCTCTGGGGGGTGGGCTATGTCGTGGTGCGGTATCGAAAAAACGGGGTGCTAAAGCGCCTGAAGGTCACCCCCCTGACAGCCTTTGAATATATAACCGCCCAGGCCATATCACGCATATTTCTGCTGATGTTTACCCTGGTGGTCGTCTGGACGGGTTGTGACCTTATTTTCTCATTTGTCGTGGAGGGCACCTACCTTAATTTGTTTCTCGTTTTCTTTCTGGGCAGCCTGAGCCTCACCTCCCTGGGCCTGGTGCTCGCATCCCGCGGAACCAGCGAGGAATTTACCACCGGCATTTTAAACTTCATCTCCTGGCCAATGATGTTTTTATCCGAAGTGTGGTTCTCACTGGAAGGCGCACCCCAGTGGGTTAAAGCCTTCGCCAACATTTTCCCGCTAACCCACATGCTCAACGCCGCCCGCAAAGTCATGCATGACGGCGCCGGGTTGCTTCAAATCAGCCCCGAAATTACGATCCTTTCACTAATGACGATGGGTTGTTTGGTGTTGGGGGCCACACTCTTTTCGTGGAACCGTTAAAAAAGCTGCCTTATTTATAACCAAGGATGGATGATTATAAAAGCAATCCGCCACGGCAAATCATCAGGACATTATTTGCTGGTTTTTGATTTTTATTTTTGTTTTTTGGGTCGAGATCGGGCAACAGAAGGATCGGTCTGGATTTGCTTTTGGGTAGGAATAAATTCTTCAATAAAATGGCTGGAATGAATGACTGCAATAATTTTAATGATCACATAAATAGCAGCCAGACCCACCAGATAGAGGATGCGGTTTTCAGGCTTGTTAATCACATCCTGCCAGATCAGGTAGAAGTATCCCATAAGCATAATTTCAACAATAACATTCAGCAGCCCGATAAAATAATGCCGCGTATAAAAATAACCACCGCCCGGAGATAAAATGGCCATGATAATAGCGGCAATTTTGTTTTTAAATTTCAGCTGGCAAGCATTGCAGGTATATTGGCCGCTCTCAAGCAAAGTCGTGCATCGCGGACAAAGGTGGGAACGCCGGCCCAACTGGCTCTGGGTACCTGAAAGCGGCATTCGTTTCATCAGCGCTTTTGTTTTTCTTCTTTCAGGCATTGCGATGGCATTAAATTTTTCGGTTATGCCGTTTTGCGCATATCGAACCGATAGGGTCCCGCCTTTTAGCGATATGGACTGACAATCGACATAAAGAATTTGAGAGATGGACTGCTTGAACTTGTAAATCGGGGTGGTGGGCACTTGAAAAATCCGAAAGTTGGTAAACACAAACAGGCAGCGCTTGAGATAGACAAATAAAAATCCGGTCACATACTGGGGCAGGAAACTTATCGGCGAATACCCGGTCGTCACTAAAAGGATCTTTTCTCCTTTTTTTAAAAATGGTTTTAGGAAAGAAAGTTTGACGATAAGTTTACGCTGTCGTTTTTCGACGCGTTTTTTATAGATCTCTTTGTGATTGGAAAACAGCGTGTCGCGATCCACCGGAAGCCCAAAAATCTGCGTCCCCATCATGCCGGCCGGTTCAAAGGCTTTGTCTGCCATTTACGCTAATACTCCTTCCATTTTTTTCAGCGCTAAAAATTATGATATCATATAGAAGGAAATGGTCAAATTATAGCGGTGATGATGCCGGACTCGTTTGGCGTTCGAACCGGCAGCCGTTGGATTTCATTTGCCCCGGCAGCCGCCAGCATGTCCCTCAGTTGCTGATCTGAATACGCTTGACCCGCATCGGTCCCCAGCAGCATATTCAGGGAAAAAAGGGCCGGAAAAAGAGGGCCGTCCATGGTATTGTTGAGGATGAATTCATGAATGATGATGATTCCGCCGGGCTCTAAGGCGGCAACAGCCTTTTGGATAATCTGGTGACAGCCATCCGGGCCTTCACTATGCAAAATATGCGAAAGCCAGGCGGCGTCATAGCGGCCTTTAATTTCATCTTTTAAATAATTGCCGGCCTGAAAATCAATTCGATCTGACATTTTAAAGCGTTTGATGGTCTTTTCGGCAAACGGCCGCGTGGTGGACAAATCGAAAACCGTGGCCTTTAAATGGGGGTTGTGGCGGCAAAAATGAATAGCATAGGTGCCGGGGCCGCCACCCAGGTCCAGCAAGTGCCGGCGGGCGGAAATATCAATTTCTGGAATAAGGATCGGTGCCATGTTCATAGCCATGTTGAACATGCCCATTAAAAAACTTTCGCGCCATTCTTCATCGCTGAAGGAGGACCGCTGTCGAATCGGTTTTCCCGTCTGAACGGACACGTCCAGCTGAGCCCACGACTCAACCAGGTGATGGTGGTGCATTATGATATTGCCAAGATACTGCGGAGATTTTTGGGAAAGGAAAGCTTTGCTCGACGGGGTGTTCGCATATTTGGTGCCCGCTTTGGCCATCAACTCCATGGCCACCAGCGCATTCAACAGCCGTTGAACTGCATCAGGCTCGGCCTTGAGTGCGTCCGCCACTGCATCGGCAGACATCTGCCTATCGCCCAGGCATGTAAACACGTCAAGTTTGACAGCTGCATGCAGCGTGCAGGTTCTCCAGAAATAGCCGGAAAGCTCGAGCAATTCACCGGGATGCCATTTTGGGTTCGTCATGGTTACTGATATTTACTGCGATTTCGTCTTCGGGGGTCCTTCTCCTTGTGCCATGCGTGCTTCCTTTTCTTCGTCCGGCAGCATTTCCCATGCAATCTGTTCGGGCGTCATGGTCCAAAAAGGAGTACCATCTTTCGTCAGGCGGACTTTAATGATATCCTTATTTGGATCCTTTTTTATTTTTGATGCCATAAATACATCTTTGCCATTTATTTCCGCCCAGACGCCCTTAATCTTGATACGTTCATTTTTTTTGAGCTTGATGTCACTGGGTTGGCGATACCAGGTCGGGCAGAGATGGACTTCAATTACTTCGGCTCCTTCGAGCACCTCGACAACGGTTGCCGGTGACATCCCCGGCATGGGAACCACCTCTTTAGCCCGTATAAACCAGGCCCTGATTTTTTCAAATTCCCGAACATCGTAGTGACTGTTGTATTCGCTGCCAACCTCCCAGCCTTTCATCTGCTTCGGATCCACATCACCCGCGTTAACTATCATGAAAAATGATAAAAAAATGAAAATGACGACTAAGTTTAAAACGATATGGCGTTTAATCATTCTTACCTCCTTGGAGACACCTTCAAAAGGTCAGACTCATATGGCATGTATTTAATTATTAAACTATTATATCCATCGAAATGGTATTTGCAAGACTGATACAGGCAGCGATGAGTCCAATACCCACTTGAACCGCTCCTTGCGTCACCACGGGATCTGGTCACGCTCACTGAAAAAGCCGCCCGGAGGCCCGCCGTCCGGCAGCGTGGCCAGCCGCAGCGGTGTATCGTCACCCTGTTTGGATGACCGTATCTTTAGACGCTTAAGTACTTGAACGGGTTTACATTATAAGGTGTCAGTGTTCAGGTGCCAGCCCTTCTATTCGTCCCTGACACCTGAAACCTGACACCAGAACCGCCAGCGGCGGAACTTTAGAGCCTGACACCTGAAACCTAGCTTTAATATTATGGCAATAAATAGAACCTTAGAAACACTATGAAGACTCCGAATATAGAAGTTGACCTTCCCCATAAACTGCCACCGGATAGCAGGTCAGATCAAACGGATCGCCGTTCCAGCAGACAAACGAGGCCCATTTGCCACTGTCCAGAGTGCCGATTTTGTCATCAACCCCGCTAAGCTGGGCATTGCGGCGGGATATTAATTCAACCGCCTGTTGACGGGACAAACCGGCACGTATGAACCAGCGTGTTTGCAGCAATAGCTGGCGCGCCAGGGTTACCGGATGATCGGTCATCAGACCAAATTCCACACCGGATGCCAGCAGGTGCCTGACATTACGCCAATCCTCGTGCTTTAATTCGACCTTGTAAGCAAAAGAATCAATCGGACCATAAACTACTGGAATTTTACGCTTTTTCAGTTCACGGAAAATGTCCGGCGAGTGGACGTCACCGGCATGATCGACGGTAACATTGATTTTAAATTCATCAACCAGGCGCAAAAGCGCAGCGATATCATCTGTTTTAT
>JASFGH010000262.1:0-5960 GCA_050123865.1 Desulfobacterales bacterium
AATACTCTGGTTGAGGTGGTACCGGTAACATATGAAATAGATACAACTTTGATTCACGCTTTTGCGCCAATTCCACAGCGAATTTAAAAGCGCTGATGCAAGATGGTGAAAAATCAATACTAACCATTATTTTTTCAAACAGCACTTTGCTTTGCGGAATTGTCTTATTAACAATCATCACCGGACGGCGCTCATGCTTGATGACAGATTCTGCTGTGCTGCCCAATGTTCCACCGATCCTTTGTCTTTCTTCACTACTAGCCTTTCCTGCGTGTGCGCTCAGTATAATTAAGTCGACACTTTCTTCCCTTGCTGTTTTTAAAATTTCCATCCAGGGAACACCAAAGGCGATATGGAATTCAAACTTGTCAGGCGGTTTAAAATCATCACTGTATTTCGTATATACTTTTTCAATTACTTGATCTTGATAGACTTCATTACTTACAATTTCCTCACCGCTTCTATAGTGTCTTACATAATTTCGATAGATGGACGTGTTTGATTCCAACACATACAGAATGAGCAAGTTGGCATTATTGAATTGTGCAATCAGGTTCGCGGATGCAACGCTCTCATCGCACTCCAAAGGTCTGGCTGTGGCCGCCAATACCTTTTTAAACATAGCGTTTCACCTCCTGAAAATTTTATTTAATTATAATTTTTTGAGTAGCTGATTTGCAGCTGTCAGCATTGGATCCCAGACCGGGCCGAAAGGTGGGGCATATGCCAGATCGGTTTGACAGAACTCTTCAACGGTCATCCGGCTTTGCAGGGCCACGGCAGGGGCATTGATTCTATGTGCGACCCCTTCCTTGCCCACGAGCTGTACACCAAGCAGGCGACCAGACAACCGATCTCCTGTCATGGCGACATATATCTTTGAAGATCCAGGATGAGCATGGGCACGGGAGCGTGCCGTTATGGTTATTTCTTCAGGATGAAACCCGGCATCTATGGCCTCATTTGCAGTCATACCCGTCCGCGCTACTTCAAGATCAAAAATTTTGAATGCCGCAGTTCCGGCAATTCCCTGCAGTTCAGTGTTTAAACCAGCTACATTATCTGCTACCGCCCATCCGCTCCGATTGGCTCTAAGCGCGAGAGGAATCCATACGCGCTGATTTGATACCACATGAAAGGCATCGGCACAGTCGCCTGCTGCATAAATATTCGGATCAGAAGTCCTCATCATTCGATCTACGGCAATGGAGTGATGAGGTCCTAACTTTAAGCCAGCGTCTTGTGCCAATTGACTATTGGGCCGTACACCAATAGCCACTAGCACCATGTCCCCTTTAAGAGCAAGATCATCACAAACGATGTTAATCCCTGCTCCTTTCTTTTCAATTCTTTGCACTTCCCGACCAAGGCAAAACCTTACATCATGGGCAAGAAGTTCCCATTCAACAACCTCTGCTAAAGAAGGTGATAGCCAAGGAAGAAGTCGAGGCATAAATTCGATCATATGCACTTCTATCTTCCAGGCACGTAGGGCTTCGGCTATTTCCAAGCCGATGTATCCCATGCCCATGATGATTACTTTCTTAACTTTCTGAATCTTTTGCTTGATATTGCGACCATCTTCAAGGCTTTTAATGGTCATGACTTCGGGCAACTCAAACCCTGGTAAATCAGGTATTATCGCAGAGGCCCCCGTAGCAATTAACAACTTATCATAAGGAAAATAAAAATCTTCGCCCGATCGGTTTTCACCCTTTATCGTTTTGGCTTTAGGATCAATAGAGGACACGCGATAGCCAAGTTTTACATCAATATTTTGTTTTTCCTTAAAGACTTGGGCTGATCTTACGACCAAATCATCTATTTCTCGATTAGGATCAGCGATATTGTAAGGCATGCCACAAGCATTGTAAGATACGTCTTGACTTTGTTCAAAAACGGTTACTTTCAAGGCGGATTGATTTCTTTTTGCTCTGCTGGCGGCACTCATACCCGCTGCATCACCACCGATTATCAGAAATTTCATACTCCCCCTTTTTTACAATTTTGGGAGTTTTTCTTATAGCTTGTGATAGTCTTCCTCTTAAGCCCAAGCCAATGAGGCTTTAAGTTTCTAACCCATTTCATAATCAGACTTTTCAAGTATTTTGTTTATCATTTTTTTTGCGCTTTACTTTAAACGAACAGCGGTGATGGGCCTGCTTGCAGCTCTGCGAGCTGTAATTGGAGTGCTTCCACACCTGCTGCGAACCTTTCAACCTCTGCCGGTAGTATCGTGCGCTCCAGATCAAGCACGGCTTCCAGCTGCTTAAGATTTTCCAGTGATCACTTTAACTCAGCTTCGGCCTGGTTTTTTCGTGCCATGAACTCTTCCTTGTGCCGTCTGGAAACGAACCGGTTTTTTTATGTCTTGTCCATCATCCACCATAACCTCGAAAACACACCCGCTAACCTAAAAGGCAAGATCAGCCTGAATGGCTTCGATCATACCGGAGTAATGCATGTCAGTGGTGGGCTCATTGTACTGCCGCCAATATACAAAACCGACAACACCCACCAGCAAAATCATCAAGATTATGAGTATCAAACGCTTTCGTACCAACCACCCCTATTTACGCAACATCAAAGAAAACCGAAAATAAGAAAACTCCCGATCGTCTGCTTGAATGCGAAAGCAGATCTCGGTACAAAACGCCGCTGGCAGACCTGCAGATTGGCATGCCCAAGAAAAGCCAGGGTAAGGCAAATCCGATACCCATTAATTGAAGGGCCACGGAAGGAATTATAAAAGGTATACACCTGCCCTGCTTGCCGGTAATTTCAAGGCAGGTCTTTACATGTCGGGTTGAAATTAATCACCCAATGTATCCGCAGTGGCTTCTGCTTCGAGGTGTTCCTTCCACTTCTCTTCACCCCAAAGATCCGGTTTTGTTTCTTCAATCTCGTACATGGATTCCCAAGATACATCAATATCCGAAAAGGTTTTTTTCAGTTCTTCCATATCCGGGGCAAGCCAAACGCAAAACCGCACACCCTCCTTGCGGTTGTAATACGTTTTGATCCATTTCGCATTTTCTACCCCGGCTAATTTGCGCCAGTTTTCCTCTACGACCTCCCAGCTCAGCTCCGGTTCTTTATGTACGACCATTAATTTCATCATTTTTGGCCTCCTTTGGTTTAAATAATGGTTTCTCAAAATACTGCTGTTTTTTTGAGCAGTTCCATTCTCGCCTTATGTTGTTTCGTTAAATGTTGATTCGCTTCACCCTCATTTTTCAGCTCTGCAGCAATCGTGCCATCAGTTAATGATCGGCAAATGAAATAAATTTAGTTTATTAGGAGAATGCCCCCTTCAGGCTTATTCGTTCTGATGGCAATAATGTAGAAAAAATTCGAAAACGTTTTCGAATTTTTTCTAATCTATTCACTGATAAAATCCATTTTTCTGTGAGGCCCAATGATAAATGAATGAATTAATGACAATTCCTCTTGCCATCAACCACTGACACACTTCCTGCTTAAAATTTCGACAACATTTACAATGATTCCGGAATCCCACCATGCGCCATACTGGTAGAAAAACGCTTTTTGCATAGCTGGCGACAAGCTGGCACGCCAGTATGGTCCCATTCGGCGGATGCAGTAAATCGCCAAAGCTAAGCGACGAATAATCTCGGTGCGAATTAAAAATGATATTCGCCCGAATCGTTCCGCACGCCGATCGCTAAAACAGATGATCGAAAAAGGAAAGGAGGAATATATGAATAAATTAGAAGGTCCTTTTATTGTCGTGGATCCCGAGCGCTGTGCGGGCTGTCACACCTGCGAAATCGCCTGTACAGCCACCCATACAAAAGCCGGTAACCTTATGGGGGCGGTATTGACCTATGAATTATTGCATCCGCGCAACCGGGTTGTACAGGTTAATGAGGTCAAGTTGTCCACCCAATGCCGGTAGTGTGAGGATTTGCCCTGTATGCGGGCATGCCCAACCCAAGCTCTGAGTTCTCGCTATCCCAAAGAGGTGGTTGCGGCGCATGTGTTGAAATTTGCCCAACCGGAGCCATACAAATGGATGACCGTGGCAATATTCATTCAATACCAAGCTGGCGCACCGAGTTAGAGCTTTACGAATGTCCCGGATGCGGGCGCTTTTATGCCCCCCAGAAAATGGCCTTTCTCAAAGACCTGTTTCCTTAAATCGAACCTTTCTGGAAATTATGCCCCGAATGTCGAGCACAACGAACCGCTCGTCTATAGGTACGGGAGGTTTACGATTAGAGGATATCAGTTCCTGGATATGCAGGAAGATGGGTATCACCCCTCCCATTTTTTTAAAACTTTTGGATCGGTGATGACAACCACCGGACAAACCGACTTGGCACTGACGCGTTCGACGGCGCTGCCCACATACCATCTGGACTCCTGTAGTTTTCCTTTTATTTTGGTGTGAGACCCCATGACGATAAGATCAATATCGTTGCGTCGGGCATACTTTAAGATTTCGATATCCGGAAATACCCCTCCCCAAGTGCCGATTTCAGTTTGGATCTTTCCGGAAATTTGATTGCCAAATTCTTCTTCCAGTCTTTGCCTTACTTTATAAATATCGCTTTCATATCGTCTTTGGGTATATTCAGGCTGGGGGGGAACCGGTAACATATGAAAAAGATACAACTTTGATTCGCGTTTTTGGGCAAGGTCCAGTGCAAACTGGAAGGCACTGGTGCAGGAAGGCGAAAAATCAATGCTGACCATTATGTTGTTAAAGGCCGCCTTGCTTTTTGGAATAGGCTTACTGGCTATCATCACCGGACAGCGCTCATGCTTTATGACACCTTCTGCTGTGCTGCCCACTGTCGCGCGAGCAGCTGCCGAGTCTTGGCGGTAGGCCCTGCCAATATGGGCACCGAGGACAATCAAGTCAACGCTTTCTTCCCTGGCCCATTTTAAGGTTTCCATCCAGGGAACCCCGGAAGCGATGCGGATTTCATATTTGAGCGACGGTGGTAAATCACTTCTGCAATTTTTAGCTAATTCTTCTTTAACTTCATCCTGATAGAATACATCACTGACAATTTCCTTACCGGTTCTATAGTGTCTTACATAATTTCGATAGATGGACGTGTTTGATTCCAACACATGCAGAATGAGCAACTTCGCATTATTGAATTGTGCAATCAGGCTCGCGGATAAAACGCTCTCATCGCACTCCAAAGGTCTGGCTGTGGCCGCCAATACCTTTTTAAACATATCGTTTCACCTCCACTTCCTTTAATTAAATCCGCTCACGGTAAGTTTATTGGCTGCATCTAAAAGCAAGGACTTGAAACGGTCCAATGCAATGGAATGTGCCTGAATCGGAATTCCCATCCAGTCGGAATATTCCAAAAATTCTTCGGGTTTTCCGGCCATGTAGTTTTCCACGAATCCGATACCGTCCAGGACAATGGCTCCCCCTGTGTGTCTGGGAAAATTTTCGTTGGCCAGGCCTTTATCCCAATTCTTGAAAACATGATGACGAAATTTGATCCAACCCGGAGTCATCCACCACACTTTTTCACCCGCAGCCACCTCTTCAGAGATTCTTTGACGCTCCGTCTCACCGGCGAGCAAATCAACACAATGCGTGGCTTGAATGCGCGTCACATCTGGCCCCTGCGATTCTATGATGGTTTGCATCGTGCGGGTGGGTTCATCGGGATTCACATAACAGAACTTGCCGCCATATACGACAATCACCTTTTTGGTTTTCTCTTTAGCCATAGTGATGCGTTGGAGCAGCTGGCGTTCGAGATCGTGGATATCTTCGTGGAGCCCCGGCGTCGTGAAGAACAAATGATCACTGTCCAAAAAGCCTGTCTTTTTCAAATAGTTGAGCTCGAGGCTCAGCGTGCCGCAGGACACAATGGCAATATTCGAAAATGATTTGCTGTTTAGCATATGATTGTCCGCATAATAGTTGTTTTCATTTTTCCGGTTTCAACCTGCCACAATTT
>JASFGH010000263.1:0-5960 GCA_050123865.1 Desulfobacterales bacterium
AGAGCGCCGCGCTGTTCGGCTCTATGACGGTGGCGGAAAATGTGGCCCTGCCAATTTTAGAGTACACGGATTTGCCCGCCGAGTCCGTGGACAATCTGGTTAAGATAAAGCTCAATCTGGTCAATCTGGATGGCTATCAAAATCATTTACCATCCGAGATCAGCGGTGGCATGAAGAAAAGAGCCGGGTTGGCAAGGGCCATGGCCCTTAATCCCAAAATCCTGTTTTTCGATGAACCGTCTGCTGGGCTGGATCCGATTACATCCGCCGAGCTGGACAATCTGATTATTCATCTCAACCAAAGTCTGGGAACCACCATGGTCATCATTACCCACGAGCTGGAGAGTATCTTTGCGGTCGCCCATCGTGTGATCATGCTGCACAAAAGCACCCGCGGTATTATTGCAGACGGCGACCCGATATATTTGCGCGATCAAAGCCGCAATCCGTTTGTGAAACAATTTTTTAATCGGCTGCCCACCGAAACCTGAATCTTGCATGAAGATTAATGAGATGTTTTTAATATTCTTAATGATAAAATTTTACACCAATTATCAAAGTACATCAAAATAACGATCAGGTATAAAGGATGAAAATCATTTTTATCTCATTACTTTTCACCCTGCGGGCAAGCCGGAGGCTTCCATCTGCTGCGTTATTAAGGGCGAGGCATAGTTTACTATAGCCTCACCCTTAAGTGCCTTGCATATGAAAGCCTCCAACTCGTGCAAAATTCAGGTAACGCAATTACGAATCGAAAGGATGGGTCACAATGGCCACCCAGAAAACAAAATTTGTCGTCGGATTGTTCGTCGCCATCGGATTAACGCTGGCGATACTGGTCTTCATTTGGCTGGGAATGTCCCGCTTTTTGCAAAAAGGCCGCTTTTACGTCACATATTTCGATGAGTCCGTTCAGGGCCTGGACGTGGATTCGCCGGTAAAATACCGGGGCGTTTCTATCGGTCGCGTCGAGAACATCGGCGTGGCACCGGATTCAAAACTCATCAAAGTCATCTTAAAAATAGAGTCCGGCCAGAAGCTCGATCAGAATATCGTGGCCCAATTGAAATCGGTCGGGATTACCGGACGCATGTTCGTAGAACTGGATCAGAAAAAAGAGGGTGAGCCAGATCAGTCACCTCCCCTCAGTTTCCCTTCAGAATATCCGATCATTGCCTCAAAACCATCTGAAATCAGTGGCTTAATTGGTGGGTTCGATCAGATCCTGGACCAGATAAAAGCGCTGGACCTTGAACAAATTTCAGTCAAAATAAAAGCAACTCTGGATAATGTCAATCAAACCGTCGATGATGCCAATGTGGAACGCATTTCCCGAACCATCAATTCATCCTTTGAAAAAATGGTGCAAATCCTGGAAGACGAGAGATGGGATAAAGTTTTGGCTTCAGCCGAAAATGCGGGTCAATCACTGAACAGCCTGCTCGACAAAGCCGACCTCACCCTGACGCGGGTGCAGGGTATCGTTGTCAATAGAGAGGAGACGATTAAAACCGGTCTGGATAATTTTAGCCGGGCCATGGAAAATGCCAATATTCTTATGAATAAGAGCACAGCGCTGGTCAGCGGAGCCGATGCGTCCATATCGGAATTGATGCAATATCTGGTGGTCGCCGCGCAGAATCTGGAATTGGCCAGTCAAAACCTGAACCAGCTTATGGAATTGTTGGCCGACCACCCGTCACAATTGCTGTTTGGCGAGCCCCCGCGACCTCGCAATGCTGATCGTGTTAATCAATAATGGGAGATGATCGATGACACGCACACAGATATTTTGTGTTTTATGGATGGGTCTCGCGCTGCTTTTTAGTGCCTGCCTTGATCTTAAACAGCCCAGCAACAAAATTGATTATTACAGCCTTGAATATGATCCGCCGCGCATCGGCGATCATCAGCCCCTCGCCGAGGTCATCAAGGTCGAACAGTTCAGCGTTACGCCCATATATAACACCCATAAAATCATCTACCGCGACAGGTCGTACAAAAGAGCAGCATACACCTACCACAAGTGGCGCGCCAATCCCGGAGCAACCGTCACCTATTTGTTGGCCCGGGACATGCAGCAATCCCGTCTTTTTAAGGCCGTTCTGACCCATCGCAGCAAATTGCCATATGCCTATCTTCTGGAGGGCAGCGTGGATGAATTTTTAGAATCCGACACCACAGATGGCTGTCAGGCTTTTTTAGCGCTCAGCATTGTTTTAATGGCAGCGCATGAACCGGATATGGATAAAAAAATCCGCTTCCAGAAAACCTACCAAATGAGCAAGCCCTGCGAACGAGGAAACCTGGAGGCATTCGCCAAAGCCATGAGCCAGGCCATGTCAGAGGCATCCGAGCAAATTATCAATGACGTTTACGAGAATCTAAGTAGCCACTAGAACCTATCTCAAAAATAGTAGATCACGACCAAGAGCAAGGCGTGAGCCGACGCAAAAGCGCAGCATACATGCAGTATGTGAGTATTTTAAGGAGGCTTACAACAAAGCTATTGGGCGTTAGATGCATTTTTGATATAGGTTCTAATATAATTCGTGAACATTCTTCAGACGGATTACCAACTCATTGTGGTCACTTTCGACATCTTTAAGGAAGGTATCCAGATCAGGTGTTTTATTCCCATCGAAAGAAGTAACTGCTCCTGCAAATTGGACTTTTAAGTCAAACCCATTCACTCTAATGGGTGCTTCATGCAGAGCCCTTAAGAGCCTTCGCAATGCAATTCTGGCATTCTCTTTTTCAGTCATTGGAAGAAGAACCACCAGGATTTTTTTGGTCAAAATTCCAATTAGATCCGCATCTCTTAGGCTTTTTATTAATTCGCCCATGACGGCCTGATTTATTTTCTGTCCACTGATTTTACCTTTAGGAATCGGCTGCTTGGGTTCTATATTGATGATCGAAAATGTAATGACTGAAAATGGTGTTTCATATCGATTTGAACGGCATATTTCTTTTTCTATGAATAAAAGCGTGTTTTTATAAGTTAAAATTCCGCTTGGAAGTGTTTTGCGATTTTTTCCCGTTTCCTTTTTTTTGTGTATCCGTTTAATTTCCTTAAATATTTGGTGAATATCGTTTTCGTCGATCTCACCTTCTTGAACGTCGTTTCGCACCCGTGTCAGAATACGGTGCAATTCATCGCCCTCTTCAACACTTTCTTCTAAAATTCGGAAAATCGTTGTCTGCCCGATCTCTGCAGCGGGCATACTCGCTGTCTGCTGACTTTCCCATTCTTTTTTTAGCTTATTGAAGCACGTCTCCATGCGCGCCATTAGTTTTTCCTGAACGTCTTTTAAAAGCTCATCATCAATTCCTTTTCTATCCAATCTGCTCACAATATCAGATTCTACATTAGTAATGACTTTCTTTATATCATTATCATTTTCATTGCCGCCTGGATTTACCGTATCCAAAACGATTTTGGAACCAATGCGTTCGATGTAGTCGACGAGCAATTCGGTTAGTATCTTTTCATCACCAGTGCCTTTCCGAAGTTCTGAGGCCAAATAAATAAGTTCAGCAGCACTTGAGGGATCCCTTTTGAATTCTTGGATAAGATCTTCTGAGGCCAGACCGATTTCTTCTGCGCTTTTTTGAAATATTTTTATGAGTTCTTCATTATTCAATTCTTTACCAAGGGCATCCATCAGTTTCAAAAATTCTGATGATGACATGCCTTCCTCATTCAAAGCAACTTTGAGTAAAGGCAGCAGTCGTTTTAACTCTGCTGGTTCGGGAACCATTCGTCGAATTATTTGCGCAAGTCGTTCAACAGATATTTCACCTTTTTGATATTCATTTTTTACAAGCTGGATGAGTACCTGGTCTGTAAGCGTATTGGCTTCATCTATAATTTGCTTCTCATTTTCATATATTACACCTAAAGTCTTCTGGGCCTGAATCCCTTTGATTAATTCATCGCGCATGTCAGAGACTGCGTAAGCCAACTCTGAAAGATTGATATCGCCAACACCTCTTTGTATTTCCATTACTTCTTCTCTGATGCGTGCGAGCTGCTTAGCGATAACCGGCCCTCCAGAGATAACAGGTCCAGCTTCAGCAACAGCTTCACCAGTAGTACCGGGCCCATCAACCGGAACCGGCCCACTATGGGTGGGTTCTGCATTTACGCCCTTTGCTATTTCATAATCTTTACTGATCAAATCGTTTGAAAGCCGAATAGGATCTTCAATTAAGTTTTTCAAAGAAAACGATTTTTCAATCTCTTCCACTAGAGCACTTTCGGCCATCATATTTAAGACTTCACCGAACATTTGGTCGGAAGGTGTATTGCCTGAATCCTTAGACGCATTCTCCATATCTTTTTTTGCCACAATTTCATCATCAACCGTCACTTTTTTATAAATAATATGATTAACTTTAACATTAGACACTGACATTTCCGCCAATGCATTTTGCATTAATGATGCTTTTGGGTAACTTATCGGATCAACAAATATTTTAACGAAGCTTTTTAAGTCCGCCTCAGTCATCCCCTTTTCAAATGATATTGATTGAATATCCATTTTTTTGAAATGAGCTGCCATTCTGTGAGTATTTAGCCGATGATCAAAGGGATCTTCTTCAACAAAGAATTGTTCCCGATTGAGTATAATGGTTAACGGCGAAAGAAGATCAAGACCTTCGGTCACGATTTTAAAAACCTCCTGGATGGATTGTTTCGTGAATTGATGATCGATTTTGTACATGGACGCACGATTATACATAATCGCAAAAGCTCTACCGATTCTTTCGAAAATTTTATTTGGAAATTTTGATTCCGTCATAATTTAGCTCTCTGTTACTAATGAAGATAAGTTTGGTGGTACCCTTCGAGCTCAGATTTGAACTCCTGACAATTATTATATCTATTGTCAGCTTCGTATTTGATTGCTCTGCCAACAATCTTATCCATTTCTTTTCTTAGAAAAGGATTGAGCTCAGAAGGTTTTTCTTTGAAAAAACCTCTTTTATTTAGCAATTTATATTTTAGAAGTGCATCGGATGAATCAAACTCGGGTAAGGGAAGTTTCGGTACCAACATCTGAAAAAGCATTATGCCGATAGCGTATATATCGCTGCGCGCCCCTCTTGTTTCACCAATAATTTGCTCCGGTGCCATGTATAAGGGAGTCCCGAGCATCATCGAATGATCCTCCTTTTCTTCGCGCAGAACTTTGGCTACCCCAAAATCCGTGATGATGGGTCGATGACTATGTTTTTCAATTAAAATATTGTCCGGTTTAATGTCTCGATGGATGATATCTTGCTGATGTGCATATTGGAGTGCATCCAGGATCTGGGTAACGAATTGAATCGTCTGTTTTAAGGGTATTAACCGTTTAGAAGGTAATACCTGTTTTTGGGCCATGTTTAACAGTTGGGTCAGCGGGAAACCCTGGATTAGTTGCATGGTAAAAAAAAGAAAATCCTTGGTTTCACCGACCTCGTAAATTGGAATAATATTCGGGTGTGACAATATGGCAGCAGATTCTGCTTCTTGCTGAAAAAGCGTTGCACTTTTATTCGTAAGAAAGGATTTCGGTAAGATCTTTACCGCAATTCGGCGTTTTAATGTCTTTTGATAAGCGACAAAGACAATGGCCATACTCCCCCTGGCCAATTCGCTCAAAACAATTGAGGTTCCAATCTGTTTCCCGATTATGTTATCGGAGTTATACGACGCTACCGTAGTCATGAATCTCCCCGTCATACCGATTCAAGGTTTCTAATGGATCGGCTGTATCCCGTAAAAAGGCAACTTTAACATTAATATCGGTAACTTCTTAAAATTCTTAATACAAATCATTTAAAATTAGAGTGCTTAACTCAAACTTGATTAAATATCGTTATGATATGTATTTTAGGTGGAAAGATTAACGAAGGCAGGAGGGGATCAAAAGCGATGATGCTGGGTGCACGCAAGGGTATGATAA
>JASFGH010000264.1:0-5943 GCA_050123865.1 Desulfobacterales bacterium
TCATCATATTGGTGATGATGTTCGGATACTGACCAAAACCCAGATTGTCGATCTTGGCTGCGTCGTAAGGCTGCCAGCCGGTGGACCATACAATGGCCCCCACATTCAGGTTCAAGGTTTTGGCTTCCATGTCAAGATCGATTGCATCATACTTGCAGGCTTCCTTGGCTCGGTTCGCGTCCGACGTTCCGACGATCTCGGGCGCAACCACATATCGGGCCGGAAAAGCCATCTCAAAGGGCAAATAAGCACCTTTGATCTTTTGCATTCCGAAATCATATTCGCTGTCGATTTCAGCCTGACAGGCTTCGGTACAGGCATTACAGCAGGTGCAGTTTTCATTTACATATCTGGGGTTGACTTTAACCGCCACCTCATAATTGCCCGGATCGCCGGAAACCGATTCGACTTCCGACAGAGTCAGGACCTTAATTCTGGGATTGTCTTTGATCCGTCTGAAATTGATTTCCAGGCCGCAGGTCGGTGGGCACAATTTGGGAAAATATTGATTCAGCTGTGCAACCCGTCCGCCCAAATACGGATTTTTTTCGACCAGGAAAACCTCATACCCCACTTCGGCAGCTTCAATCGCTGTGGTCAGGCCGCTGATCCCGCCGCCTACGACTAATATGCTTCCGCTTGCCGGAGCTGCTTTTTCATCAGTCATACTTCCCTCCGCACGTTTTGTAGTGTTCGATAAATAGTGGTAGACTTCACCCACAGAGACTTCATTTTTTTTACTGAGTCCCAATTTGATGTCAGGTGTCAGGTGTCAGGTGTCAGCATAAACGATGGCTTCAGGTTTCAGTGTTCAGGTATCAGCAATACTATTCGTCCCTGACACCTGAACACTGAAACCTGATACCTGAACCGCCAACGGCGGAACTTTTGAGCCTGACACCTGACACCTGAACACTGAAACCTAAAATGAAATATAAGCGGTGAGTTATGGGGTTAACCGCTTGCACCGGTCAACCGTTAACTGAATGATATGAACAAAAACCTCCAGGTGTCAGATGACACCTGGAGGCATCTGTTGGATAATTAATGTTGATTCGTCTGCTTCTTCGCTGATCCATTAGGCGTCCGGAATGATCTGGATATAATCTTTCTTAAAGATATCCCATTTTTGCTCTTTGGGATCATATTTGGAGTTGACGAAGCAGAACCAGTTCTCGTCATCCTGGCCCGGATAATCGGATTGATAGTAGAAGCCGGGATAACGGGTTTCTTTACGGAACTGGATGTGGCGCAGGTGTGATTCAACCGTCCAGATGCGGTGCTGAATCTCCCAGGCGCGCATCAATTCGTGCACATCACCGGCCGCCAGTTTTTCACAATCTTCGCGCATGGTCGCCAGCAGATCCATGACGATCTCGAGGTTCTTGGAGGTCGTCTGGTAGAAGGTGGCCGTTCCGGCACCGTATTCATGGGTGGCTTTCATCAGGCGATACATCATACCGTTGGGTTTGAGGTAGTTGGGGTTGATGTCATCGGCCGTGGTGTAGGCGCAATGCTCCAGATAGGTCCGCACCGGTTTATAGACCAGGTCGACAATTTCATCGGCCGACTGGCTGATGGCCGGCGAGTAATCAGCATGATCCTTGGCATAGCGGGCCATTTCTTTGACTGCCATGCGTCCCTCGGCATGGGAACCAGAAGAGAATTTATGACCCGAGCAACCTACGCCGTCACCGGCGGTGAACAGGCCGTTGACGGTGGTCATGCGGTTGTATACTTTACCGTTGTCGGCCTTGATCTTGTAAGCATCCGGTACCCAGTCGTAATCCGGGCCGGAGGTCCACAGTCCACAGCAGCCGGAGTGGGATCCGAGCAGATACGGCTCGGTGGGCATAACCTCGGAATTTTTCTTTTCCGGCTCGGTATCGGTGGCGCACCACAGATTGGCCTGCCCGCAGGTCATATCCAAGAAGTCTTCCCAGGCTTCGGATTCAAGATGCTTGAGCTCCTTTTTGTCCATGGTCTTGCCAAGCTCGGCCAGCGCGGAAACAGTATCCATGATGATGGGCCCGCGGCCTTCTTTCATTTCAAAGAGCATCAAATGGTTCCGCAGGCAGGTTGGTGTAATCGCTGCGGTTCCATAAGGCGCATATTTTTCCAGCTCGGCTTTGGCGGCATCGCTGCCGGCAAAGGCTTCGCCCAGACCATTGAGGGTTTTGGCCTTGAACAGCAGGAACCAGGCACCCACCGGGCCGTAACCGTCTTTAAAGCGGGCCGGGGTGAAACGGTTTTCCATCATGGACAGCTCGGCGCCGACTTTCATGCACAGGGTATAGGTGGAACCGGAATTCCAGACCGGATACCAGGCACGGCCCTTACCTTCACCGACTGAACGCGGCTGGTAAATGTTGACAGCCCCGCCGCAGGCAACCAGCATCGTTTTGCACTTGATAATGAAGACTTTGTTTTCACGGACGGAAAAACCAACCGCACCGGCGATCTGGTTTTCTTTGTTGGCATCCAGCAACAGCTCGACGATGAACACTCTTTCCAGAATGTTTTCTTCGCCAATGGCCAGCTTGGCCGCTTCGGCCACGATGCGTTTGTAGGATTCGCCGTTAATCATGATCTGCCATTTGCCCGTACGCACCGGCTGGGCGCCCGCTTTCAGGGTACCCATTTTCTGGCCTTTTTTTCCGTCCAGGTTTTTGCCGTCTTCGGATTTTTTCCAGATCGGCAGACCCCATTCTTCAAACAGGTACACGGAATCGTCCACATGACAGCCCAGATCAAAGATCAGGTCTTCGCGCACAATACCCATCAGGTCGTTGCGGACCATGCGTACATAATCATCAGGGGTGTTTTCACCGATATAGGTGTTGATGGCCGAAAGGCCCTGGGCAACCGCGCCGCTTCTTTCCAATGCCGCTTTATCGACCAACAAAACGCTCTGGTCATCAGACATCCATTTTTTGACTTCAAATGCAGCACCGCTGGCGGCCATGCCGCCACCGACGATCAGAATATCAACTTCTCGTTCTTCGACTTCCGGGTCCTTTACAGCTTTTAGTTCCCCGAGTGGTTTATTCGGTAATGCCATATCATATCCTCCTTGATTTATAATGCTAATTGATCATTCACTTTAGGTAAACAAACCCTGCGTATTTACACGGTTGCCTGGGGTTTTGGAATTTCATAGCCTTCAGCTTCTTCTGTTGAAAGCAAGCCGCTTTCCAGGTCGTTGCCTTTTAGATCCTGATACGCATTGGCCTGTCCTTCGGGAGTGGTCCGGATGGGGAACTTAAAGCGTTTGATGGTTCCGTTGCGGAACTTGCAAGTCCACATGACATCCTCGGTTCCCAGCATCGGCATAACACTGCTTCCCAGGGGAACGAAGTCGGCATAACCCCTGACTTCGATAGCCTGCGTGGGGCAGATCTTGACGCATGAGAAGCATTCCCAGCACTGATCCGGCTCCTGGTTGTAAGCCTTCATCAAATTGGGTTCAAGAACCATCAGATCATTCGGACAAATGTACATGCAGGCAGTTTTGTCCCCGCCTTTGCATCCATCGCATTTTTCATCTATTACAAAACTTGGCATTTATGATACCTCCTAAATGAATGTGGTAAGTTATTGTGACAAACTTTAACCGTCTAAAAGAACTAAGTGTTTGCACCTCCCTTCATATTGCTTGGCTTTTATTTAATTTAATGGGCTATTTATCGGTTGAACCGGCACCCACCGGTTGATATTTGAGCTGATGGAATGATTTGTATCGTCCGCACTTAGTAATATTTCCTATAAAATCAGCAAGATACAGCTTGTCCAAAGGGGAAAACATATCATTGAAAATATAGCTTGTCAAGCGTTTTCGCTCCCACAAAAACCAAAATTTCAGATAGTTATGAGACAATGTTCGTAACTCCTACCGGCTGTATTTGGCCGTCCAATCTAGTACTATATGTTGTATTCTATTCCCTAAATCCAGCGAAAAAAATTCTCAAGCGAATGCATCCAAAAATGGTGTCAGGTGTCACGTATTTAGACCGGAGGGCTTATTAACGTCGAGCAGAATAAATTGATCAAGTTAAGTTAATTGCCAGGCGATCATTATTTTTCTTTGCCGCGCTAAGAAAACCTGATAGGTACTTCGCAGTTCCAAATTATACGCTGCCTGGTGCCTAGTTTCAGGTGACAGAGAACAGAAAGCAGAGAATAGATAAAGCGCTTCCGTTTCCATTATTTCAATCTGTCTTCTGTCGTCTGACATCTTCTTCTGAAAACTGACACCTGGCACCTGAACACTGAAACCTTAGTTTAAGGCTATTCATAAATCGTAGGACTGGAAAAATTGAACGACCACCAGATCCCAATATCGCCGGACACACCCTTCCGGTTTGCCTGTTCTCCTGAAGTGGCCTGTTTCAATGAATGTTGCCGGGATTTAAATCAGTTTTTATATCCATACGATATTTTACGCCTGAAAAAGAGACTGGGTCTTTCCTCGAGCGAATTTCTGAAACGCTATACCACCCAACACGTTGGCCCCGAATCAGGTCTGCCGGTTGTGGCACTTAAGGCGTCAGATGCCGAACGGCTAACATGCCCGTTTGTCACCCCGAGTGGATGCCGCATTTATCCAGACCGTCCGGCGTCTTGCCGCACTTATCCGCTGGCGCGGGCCATATCCTGCAATCGCGAATCCGGCCAGGTCACCGAACATTTCATGCTGTTAAAAGAGCCGCACTGTCTGGGCTTTAATGCCCCTCAATCGCAAACCGCAAGGCAATGGATAGACGACCAGCAAATTGAGATTTACAACCATTTCAACGACCAGCTGCTAGAAATCATCGGACTGAAAAACCAGCTTCGCCCCGGCCCCCTTGACCCGAAATTACGGCAGCTGTTTTATGAGGCCCTTTATGACCTGGACCGCTTTAGAACCCAGCTATTTAAAAATCAGCTTTTAGATCAGATTGATGTGGACCCCCAAAAACTGGCGGACGCTGAAACCGATGACACGGCGTTGCTGGAAGTCGGGATGGCTTATGTGAAGCAGGTGTTGTTTAAATCCTAAACATGTTCAGGTGTCAGGTTTGAGGTGTCAATCTTTTGGCCCGTAGGGGCTACTGTTAGCCCTGATTTTATAGGCGGTGAAAGCGGCCCTAAAATAATTTCAAGTCCCGCTATGACACGGATGCCCTGACACCTGAACACTGCAACCATTTTATAACACCACAAACCTTATCGCCAGTAAGCACGGTGGACGATATGGAACTTCAGAACAAAGTGGCCCTGGTGCTGGGCGCCATCAAAGGTATCGGCAAGGGCATTGCGCTGTCCTTGGCACAAGCCGGAGCCAACGTTGCGATAACCTACTTTGACTGGGAAGAAGAAATGGCCGTGTTGAAAAAAGATCTGGCTGCAGCCGGTAGTGATCACCTGGTCTTAAAGACCAACCTACTTGAAACCGACGCCATACCCCCAATGATGGATACGGTTATCGAACGCTTCGGCCGCCTGGATATTTTAATCAACAACATCGAGCGCGGCGGTTGGCCGGTGGTGCACGGTCGCTATGATCAGCAGCAATGGGACCTGGAAATGGAGACCACCCTGCGGGCCAAGCGCTGGGTATTTGATGTCGCCCTGCCGCATTTGAAAGCCACCGGCGATGGCTCCGTGATCAATCTGTCTTCCATTGCCGGCATTGTGGGTCGCTCCGGCCCGGCCGGCCTGGTATTTAACGAGGGTTATGCTGCCGCCAATCGTGGCATTTCGCTGTTGACCGAGACCTGGGCTCGCATGGGCGCACCGCAAGTGCGGGTCAATGAAATCATGCTGGGCTTTTTTGAAACCCGGCACGCCCAAAAAACCAGGGGCTGGGGATTGCTGACAGCCGATCAGAAAAAAGAGATCCTCGATCACACCCTTCTGGCGCGCAGCGGCGCCATCGAAGATGTCGTCAAGGCGGTGAAC
>JASFGH010000265.1:0-5941 GCA_050123865.1 Desulfobacterales bacterium
CTGTTTTTAGAAAATAATACACCCATCAATGTTCCCATTAATGTCGTTTCCGGGTTGCCGATCGGATTCTTTAAACAAAACCATGAGCGCTTTAATGAGATCCTGACCGGACACCACTCGATCACCTACCATTCACACAACGGCGAAAAGACCACCCGGGAAATCTATATTAATAAAGTGCGAATGCTGCCGCAGCCCCTGGGCAGCATCTTAAACAGCCTGATGGATGACAACGGCAAAATCGTCGATGATGATCTGGCCAATCAAAAGATCGGCGTGGTCGATATTGGTTTTCGCACAACCGATTTTACGATTCTGGATCATTTGCGATATATTGACCGCGGCAGCCGCACTTTTGATAATGGTATTTCAAAGGGATTTGGTGTCATTTCAAACAAACTACGGGAGAAATGCGGTGTTAGCGTTGAGCTTTACCGCCTGTATAAGGCGGCCGAAGAAGGCACCATTAAAATGAGGGGACATGGTTTTTCATTCGAAAAAATCAGAGATCAGGTCTACTCCCAGCTGGCATCCACTATTGCCAACGATCTTGACCGTCTCTGGGCCGACGATTGGGATATCGATTCCATCATTCTGACCGGCGGGGGCTGCCGGGAACTTGCCCAGTATCTTCACCCGTTGATTACCGGCAATGTCATCCCCATCGACAGCAATGCCGATCCCCGGCTCAATAACGTCCTCGGCTACGCCAAATACGGCAAATACATCTGGGGCGAAGCCGTAACAGAAGACCCGTCAGCCAAAGAGGCCGGCACCGAGCAACCCGAACCGGAAACCGGGCCCGGTGAGAAATTTGGCAAGGCTGGATTAACGCAGGTTAAATAGCCCTTGGGCGTTAGATGCATTTTTGAGATGAGTTCTATTTACCTTTATGCATAACGCTTAAACCAAAATTTCTAAGCGTTTGGTTGAGGGGTCGCCCGAATAAAAAATCAAGCATGTCTGCGTCCAGATCCCCCTGGGAGACAACCAGTTTTCGGATTTCACGGTCAAATTGAATGAGTTCGGCAAGTTTTTGCCGGGCATTGCCGCGTTTATCGCTATCGATGGCTTTTACCAGAGCAAGAATCGTATCGTAATTACAGCGCTGCTGATGATCCTTGATTAAATCCCACAATCCTTCAATATCAGCCAGCAAATCTTCGCGTTTCAATCTCTTTTGGGCATACAGTCGTTCCAGTTCGGCAGTATCCCAGCATTTGAGTGCCCGGCATTCAATCGGCCGGCTATTATAAATGGTGCAGGCCGCCTGCGCTTCATCAAAAAACAAACATGTCCAGCTGTTGCCTTTGCCCTTGATCTTGATAATATCCGAGTCTACCGGCTCGAGACACCGCCGCACGTTATCATAGGCCATTTCACCCTTTCGAATGGTGTACAAATATTTGGACGGAATCTCACCCGATTCAATCAGGGCCTTATCGGCCTGGTGAAATGCGGGCCCGCCTTTCTGGCAGCAGGTGCCACAGCGCTGGCAGGTTGAAACTGATTTTTCATTGTGAACCGTTGCGGGCGGCCTTGATCCCCTGCGCTTATCGTCTGCATCAGCGTTCATAGGGCAACCATATCAAAGACCGCATCAATTCACAAATAATCGTAGATTCTACTCAAAAAGGCTATTTGATTAACCAAAGGATTTGCATTATCATACGAATTGAAGCGGCCTTAAAATTATTCTCCAAACCATTTAAAAATGAAAAATTTAATTCTTCATACCGAACAAATCAAAGATAAAGAACTATTTCGCAAGTTTGAAGAAGATCCCCGGAGCCTGCCGATAATTGCTGAAATGATTAAGAGTCAGGCGTGCGAATTCCGCATTCCGTTGAAGATCAGCGTAAAGGCATTTAAAATTAGAGAGCTTTTCGAAGTCGAAGGTCATTTCGAGACCCGGATTCGCATCCCCTGCAGTCGCTGTCTGAAAGATTTTGAAACACCCTTGGCGTCCGACTTTGCCCTGACCTACGCCAGAGAAGTACAGGGATTGATGGACGTTCTGGATGAAAAAGAGATTGAATTGAGGCTGGAAGACGTCGGGTTGCTGTATTTCCGGGGGGAAGAAATTAATCTTCAGCAGGGTATCCAGGAACAGATCGTGATGGCATTCCCGTTACAGCCTTTGTGTACCAGAGATTGCAAAGGCCTTTGCCCGCAATGCGGATCGAATCTCAACCAGAAAGACTGCGGCTGCGAGCAGGTGCCCGGTTACAATAAATTTGCCGTCCTTAAAAATTTGCGGATAGATAAACCTAAAGCCTGACCGGTAAGCGTATGAGCAAAGCTAATTTTTTACCACGAAAGCACGAAATTCGCGAAAAGACCAATTTTAATTACTCAGTATGACAGACTCCAAAAGATATAGCCGCAAAATCTTGAGACGCCCGGGCAAATTTATATGGCGGGTACTGAAGGGCTTCAAGCGTAATCAGGGTCTGCTCTTATCCGGCGGGGTAGCATACAATACCTTGCTGTCCATCATCCCCATGCTGGCGCTGATCTTGATCGGTCTGTCCCAATTTATCGAACAGGAAAAATTACTGGAAATCATCATAAGAGAGCTTGAACTCATTGTCCCCGGTCATGCAGAAAAAATAGCGGCTGAAGTCGGGGCCCTGTTTCAATACCGCCAGTTCGTCGGTATCATCGGTATCGGCATCATGCTGTTTTTCAGCTCCATGGCCTTTAGCATGCTGGAATCAGCCATGTCGGTCATCTTTTACCATCGCATCAAAATCCACAGGCGCCACTTTTTGATCTCGGCCATCATCCCGTACATCTATATGATCTTGATGGGCGTCGGAATTGTAATCATCACTGTCATTGCCGGTGTGCTGGATGCCATCGAAGGTGAGACCCTGACCATTTTCGGCAAAAGCTTTGGTTTCGAGTGGGCTTCCGGCATTGGACTTTATCTTGTGGGAATCGGGGGCTTGATACTCATGTTGACATCACTATATCTGGTGATGCCCTTCGGGCAGATCACGGTTCGCCACGCCCTTCTGGGTGGAACCACAGCCGCAATCTTGTGGGAAATTACCCGTCATGTGCTCGTCTGGTATTTCGCCAAGCTCTCTTTAGTCAGCGTCATCTATGGCTCTTTTGCCACAGCGGTTGTCATACTGCTGAGTATCGAAATCGCCTCGATTATCTTGCTTTTAGGCGCCCAGGTGATCGCTGAATTTGAGCGCGCCACCGAAGAGTTAGCCCAGGCCGACAGGAAAAAGCAGAAGCCGACTAGCCCATCCAACTCAGTACAACAGTGAGAGACGAAGGTTTTAAAATCGTCGTCCGCATCAACCCCATGAAAATCCCGCAAGTAGACCCTATAAAAAATCGATCAAACTATTGAAGAACTATTTTTCATCTATTTCCATTGCTCCCCGTAGTATTGTTTTACACAATCCGGTCCGTATGTATCTTTTATGGGGGATATTCTTTTCGAGGTTGACTTGCAAAGCGAATGTAATTAACTTCACAACTATTCGGGCCAGTCTCCTAAATTGATGTGCAAATCCAACCCATTTAAATTCGAGCCGAGTCATTATATTCTTGCAAACAGGAGTAAAAATGCCACCCTCATGTTCTTATTTGCCGCCGAAAAAAACCATTATTCTAATAATTGCCGTTTTGCTTTCCAGCACATTTTTCGGCTGCAGTGAAAAAAACGAATACGTCGAGCCGCCGGCACCGGAGGTGACGGTCAGCAAACCTCAAGTAAAAGATGTCACCGATTACCTGGAATTTACCGGAACGGCGAAAGCCATTGAGGAGATTGATATTCGCGCACGGGTCGAAGGATTTCTAGAAAGCGTGCATTTTGAAGATGGCGATTTTGTTACCAAGGGCCAGTTGCTTTTCACGATCGACCCAAGACCGTTTAGGGCAGCGGTGAAACAGGCGCAGGGTCGCCTCGAAAAACACAGGGCCCAGCTCGAGCGCGCCGAAAAGGAATACCAGCGAAACCTGACTCTCTTTAAGCAAAACGCCGCCTCTGAGGCCAATGTTGTCAAATGGAAAGGTGAGATGGAAGAATCCAGGGGAACCGTGATCTCGTCCCAGGCTGCCCTGGACAACGCCCGCCTGAATCTGGGGTATTGCACCATCAAGGCACCCATCAGCGGACGCATCAGTCGTAAAAAGGTGGATGTCGGCAATCTTGTGGGTGCCGGTGAGTTTACGCTGCTGACCACTATCCGGCAATGGACGCCGATTTATATGTATTTCAGTATAAATGAGCGCGATTTGCTGCGCATCATGGAAAGAGCCAGAGCAGAAGGCATTGCCGCTGACAACCCGGACAAAATCCCCCTAGAAGTGGGGCTGGCCAATGAAAGTGGTTTTCCTCACAAAGGCCATCTGGATTTTGTCGATACAACCGTGGATCCGGACACGGGCACCATGCTGTTGCGCGGCCTTTTTGAAAATCCCGGCCCACCTTACTATATTATTCCGGGTATGTTCGTTCGGGTCCGCATGCCGGTCGCCCAGCGGGAAAACGCGCTGCTGGTCACCGAGCGTGCCCTGGGTCTGGATCAGGGCGGGCGCTACCTGCTGGTGGTCGACAATGAAAATAAGGTCGAACAACGTTACGTAAAAATCGGTGCTCTCAATGACGGCATGCGGGTGATCAAAGAGGGGCTAAAGCCTGAGGATCAGGTGGTGGTTAACGGCATCCAACGTGCCATCCCCGGCGTCAAGGTCACACCCACAGAAGGCAAACCTGACCAGCCCGCCACAGAGGGTATAAAGGCCAAAGAGCCAGACAGCCCAGCCGACGAATCATCAACTTCGTCTTAGCGGCGGAAATAATCTCAATCACAAACCCGCCCGCCTCGCCTTGCGGCATCGCATGGCGGGCGTGGGGCACAAAGTAAAAAAAATGAAAATCAAAATAGATTAAGTCCTTTGTAATCTTCGTGATCTTTGAGGTTGATAAAACCGTCTGCGAACGGCATAAAAATTATTGATCGCGACTGAGCAGGAGAAAGTTCGCCCATGATCTCAAAAGTCTTCATCGAGCGGCCGATTCTGGCTACCGTGCTGTCTTTGGTGATCGTCATTGCCGGGGCAGTGGCGTTCGGAACACTGCCCGTAGCCCAATACCCGGAAATCGCCCCCCCGATCGTGCAGGTTACGACTACCTATCCGGGTGCCAATGCCGTGGTATTAGCTGAAACAGTGGCTTCTCCGATCGAGCAGGAAGTCAACGGCGTGGAAAACATGCTCTACATGGCATCCAGAAGCGCCAATGACGGAACCTATACCCTGGACATCACCTTTGCGGTGGGCACCGATGTGGATATCGCCCAGGTGCTGGTTCAAAACCGCGTCAATACCGCGGAGCCCAAACTGCCCGAAGAGGTTAAGCGTGAAGGTGTAACCGTCAAAAAGCGATCGGCCAACATTCTGATGTTCATTGCTTTAAGCTCGCCGGATGAGCGCTACGACAGCCTTTTTATCCACAATTACATTACCCTGCGCATCAAAGACGAGTTATCGCGCCAAAAAGGCGTGGGTGATGTGACAATTTTTGGAGCTGAAGATTACAGCATGCGGGTCTGGCTGGATCCCAACCGCCTCAAAGCATTGAATCTGACCACCCGGGATGTGATCCGCGCCATCGAAGAGCAAAATGTGCAGGTGGCCGCCGGACAGATCGGGCAACCGCCAGCCCCTGCTGGTCAGGATTTTCAATTGAGCATTAATACCCTGGGGCGCTTATCCGATCCTGAAGAATTTGAAGATATCATCATCAAAACGGCCGAGGGCAACCGCGTCACACGGGTAAAGGACGTGGGACAGGTGGAGCTGGGTGCCAAAAGCTATAACACCTTTTTCGCCAGCAACGGCAAAGAAGCCGCTGGCATCTCCATCTATCCATTGCCAGGTGCCAATGCCCTCGAAACTGCCCAATCCATTC
>JASFGH010000266.1:0-5940 GCA_050123865.1 Desulfobacterales bacterium
ACCAGGCCCTTCAAGTCTATAGCGACTTGTTTGAGAACAGCTATATTAAAGATCAACTGTATGAAGGCCGCAATTTTTACCAAGCCCTTTCAAAAACCAACCCTATGAAATTCATCCATCTGGGTGTCCAATACGTTACCGGCGGACGGGGTTTTGTGGATAATATGCCCTTGGAAGATGATTATAAAACGCTCAAGCCGCTCCATGGCGGGGAGGTTGAGGTTAAGTCGTCGGTCGATCCAAAAATATACGATGGCGAACTGTTTGTAGACAAGCTCACCAGTGTTTATCTGTCCAAGACCAAGCACCGGGAGGATCAGCCGTCCCATATCATCGTCCACGACACCGATCTGTGTATCAACACCTGTTATCCCAAATACCGCAGCCCCTGCACCCGCTTTTGCCCGGGGGATGTTTATGAGATTGAGACCGATGAAAAGACCGGCGATAAGCGGCTGAAGTTGAACCCCTCCAACTGCCTGCATTGCAAAACCTGTGATATTAAGGACCCCTATGAAAATATCACCTGGACCTGCCCGGAGGGGGGGGAGGGGCCGGGATACACGTTGCTGTAAAACTGGATTAAAAACCGCCATCTTTTACCCGAGGGCTGTGTTACAATCCGATCCGAAATGCTCACGTACTGTCGTGTACGCTCCACTTTCGGATCGAATTGCGTCATGCCCTCAGATAAAATCTAGGATTTTTAAACCAGTTTAATTATATAAAATCGGGTTATTATGAAGAAGGGACTATTTTTGTTACGGCTATGGAATTTTTTTTAGTATGTAAATGGACCCTTTTTGTAAGACGGAAAACGTTTATCAGCAACAGGGGAGCAACACATAGAGAACAAATAATACAACATCCGCGGTTGCTTCGCAGCAGTCGCGGATGTTTTTTGATAAAACAGCAAAAAGGAGGCGACAGCGGTACAAATGAGACAACTGACAATCAGGTTTAGCGTAGCCATCTTAGCCGTATTTTTACTGTCGGTTCCAGGGCATATCTCAGCCGCCGATAAATATCAGGAGATGATCAACTGCGACCTGCATGCCGGCCCCTGCACCCAATCTCTTTCGGAAAATACGGTAACCCTCGAAGTCACCCCCAGGCCGGTAAAGGCCCTGCAAAACCTGTCCTTCAGGGTTACCCTGTTGGGGGGGCAGTTAACATCGACCAAAGCCCCTTATATTGATTTGGGAATGCCGGGCATGAATATGGGTCCTAACCGCGTGCAACTTAAATCCGCCGGCGGCAATTTATATGAAGGCCAGGGTGTCATCGTAAAGTGCCCCAGCGGCCGCCGAACCTGGCAGGCAACGGTCACCATACCCGATGCAGGTCAAACTGAATTTATCTTCGATGTTATCTACTGAAACCCTATTTCTGCTGTATCTTTCCACCGGTTTTACCATCGGCTTCGGACATTGTATCGGTATGTGCGGGCCGATCGTGGTCAGCTTTAGCCTCAATCTCAAAGAGAAAAGCATTTTCATTCCCCTGATCCTGTATCATCTCGGCAGAATATCAACCTATGCCATCCTCGGTGGTGTGGTGGCCGCCGCCGGATCACTGACCATGATCACCGCCAATATTGACATGATTCAGAAAGGCGTGATGATTTTTACCGGCGCTTTGATTATGCTCATGGGGCTCGCTATGGCCGGATGGGTTCCAGTGGGCAAGGTCTTTGGAGATCATTCCAGCCCGAGCGGCTTCATTTCAAAAGGGTTCGGTAAATTACTGCATAAACAATCCACAGCGGTCTATCTGCCGCTGGGGTTGCTGCTCGGGCTGCTGCCCTGCGGCCCAGTGTATACAGCGCTGCTGGGGGCTGCTCGTGCCGGCATGGATGCTGCTTCACCCCACCAGGGAGTACTGGCCGGAATGGGGCTGATGGCCGCCTTCGGCGTTGGAACGGTTCCCGCACTGTTCCTGGTAGCTAAGCTGGCTGACATGGGCTGGCTTAAATCAAGAGCATTGATTTACAAAGTAGGTGCGGTTTTGATGATCATCGTCGGTCTCATATTTATCATCAAAGCCATTCGCTTTTAGAAGCGACTGCAAAACCCCATCTCCCCGCTCAATGGAGCGGGATTTCGCATCTAATTGAAGACCATTTAAGGAACTCAAAAGGCCCAATGGCTGAGTTATCCCACACATTGCCTTGTTGAACACCTTAAGTTTTTATGATCAGATGTGAAATCCCGCTTTCAAGCGGGGAACCTGATCTGGGATTCTGCCGCCGCTTTTAGTTTTCACAGGATGCGCACAAGTTTATACTTTGATAGACCGTTAAAACTGTTGTTGCCTGGATCGCAAAAATGAGTATACTTGGAAAACATAGTTATACCGCTTGTCATTATAATGTTCCGAAAAAAGGATGGCGGCATAAGTGTTGTAGCAAAAAAACGTCCTGCAATCGGAACGTTTTTTTGACAACGACTATAAAGGAAAAAAGTAAAACCGGGTCCGATCGGCATCTTCTGATCATCGTATAACAGGAACATTTCCATGTTCGAGGAAAATGTATTGGTTGCTTTTGGTCTCACCCTGTTTGCCGGCCTGGCCACCGGCATTGGCAGCGCCTTGGCATTTTTTGCCAAACGCACCAATACGAAATTTCTTTCGGTGGCGCTGGGGTTTTCAGCCGGAGTGATGATATATGTTTCCTTTGTCGAAATCTTCATCAAGGCCAGGGATGCACTGGCTGAACAGTTAGACCTGATCAGAGCCACCTGGATAACGGTGGCCGCCTTCTTTGGCGGGATCCTTCTGATCGGCATTATCGATAAGCTGGTGCCGTCCTTTGAAAATCCCCATGAGATCCGGGGTATAGAAGAAATGGGTTCTGAACAGGTCAGCGACAAAAACCGAAAGCTTTTGCGCATGGGGATGTTCACTGCTTTGGCCATTGCCATTCATAACTTTCCGGAAGGTCTGGCCACATTTGCCGCCGCGCTTTCTGATCCGGCCCTGGGTTTGTCCATCGCGGTGGCTATTGCCATCCACAACATCCCGGAGGGCATTTCAGTATCGGTCCCCATATACTATGCCACCGGAAGCAAAAAAAAAGCCTTTTACTATTCCTTTCTTTCCGGAGTTGCCGAGCCTGTCGGCGCCCTCATCGGGTATTTTATTTTGCTTAATTTCTTCAGCGATTTTATCTTCGGCATTCTGTTTGCAGGAGTTGCCGGCATCATGGTATTTATCTCTCTCGATGAATTATTGCCTTCCGCCCAAAAATACGGCGAACATCACCTTTCCATTTACGGTCTCATCCTGGGAATGGCCGTAATGGCCTTAAGTCTGTTGCTGTTTATGTAATTTAGAGCGTTTGACTTGAGTTCGAACAGTCTTACATTTTAAGGTAAAATTAATTCCAACCCGAACGCTACAGAGATAGGTGCAAGATGCCCGGCCGTGTATTGAAGAAAAGAAACAGGCGCATCAATTGTAAAACCCCGATTACGCTTGAAGACAGGCGCACGGGGTTTCATTATTCGGGTATCCTGCATAACTACAGCAAAAGCGGTCTGTATTTTAAATCCGCTTATGCCCATCGGCCGGGCCGTAAAATTCTGATTAAATCCGACGGCCAGCCTTTTGGCCGCAACACGAACGGTCATATAGCTGAAGTCACCAGGCGCATATTATTGGACAGACGTCGTTCGAGCCGCTTATTTGGGGTGGGCGCCAGATTTTGCTAGGCCACTGTTGTTCACAACCTTCCTTTTCGAATGATCGCCACCAGCAACCAGAACCCCATAATCGCAGCGACCAGATAGCCGATGATGCCGATCAATGAAATGCCGTAGACAAGCGGCGGAATTTCGGAAATGACAATCAGCGCCGAACCGATGATCAGCGCAGCGATGATGATGGCAAATGACATCCGGTTGCTGGTCTGATCCTGAGTAGCCAGCATCGACTCAAGCCCTTTGTGTTCCAGTTGAAGGCTTAATCTTTGCTGCCGGATCATGCCGGTCAGATCCATCAAATCCTTTGGAAATTGCTGTAGAAATTGAAGCAACCGCGACATCATATCATAAACATCAGCGGAAATCCGCTTGGGACCAAAGCGTTCAAGCTTAACCTGCTGGATAAAGGGGCGCGCATGCGCAATCAGATCAAAATCCGGGTCCAGAGCGCGGCCGACACCTTCGACGGAACTCAAGGCTTTAATCATTAAGAAAATATCGGGCGGGAGCCGCAGTCGAAACCGCATGGTCAGGTGCAGTAAATCCTGCAGCAATTTCCCAATTTCCATATCCTTTAACGGCTTGTAGAAATGACGCCCCATGAAATCAGCGACTTCCCTTTCAAGGGCACGGATATCGGGCTCTTCATCCCATTCGGTTAGATTCAGCAGTACCTGGGTTGTTTTGACCTCCTGCTGATGAACCACACTGTCTATCAAATCAACAAACGCCTCGCGAGTGGCGCGATCCACAAGCCCCATCATGCCATAATCCACCAGGCAGATAACATTGTCCGCCAAAACAAAAATATTTCCGGGATGGGGATCGGCATGAAAGAAACCATACTCAAAGGCTTGCTTGAACACCAATCCCACAACACGGTCCGCAATGATTTTTTGATCCAGACCGGCTTCTACAATTGCTTCGATTTTGGAAATTTTAATGCCTTCAATCAATTCGGTCGTCAGGACGCGTGAGGTGGTGAATTCTCTGAATACGGCCGGTATATAGACATGCGGAAGATTCAAGAATCGGCGGGCTATGCGCTCCATATTGGTGGCTTCATTGCGATAGTCAATTTCCTTTTCTAGTGTGCGCGCAAACTCTTCGACAATTTTAACCGGGCGATGGATTTCAAATTCTTGTATGTGGCGCTCGGCAAGCGTGGCCAGATGAAGCATAATTTCAAGATCGACCTCTATGATCTTCTGAATGTCGGGGCGCTGAAATTTAACGGCAACGGGTTCACCGTCTCTGGTAAGGGCTTTATGCACCTGACCGATAGAGGCCGATGCGAGCGACTGTTCGTCCAGTTGATCGAACACTTCTTCGACGGGCACACCAAATTCGGATTCAATAACTCCTTTGACAGCTTCAAAAGGAAAAGGCGGCACCTCATCCTGCAGCCGGGTCAGCTCTTCGAGGATATCGACCGGTACCAGATCCGGGCGCGTGGAAAGAATCTGCCCGAGTTTAATATAGGTCGGACCCAGTTCTTCAAATGCCATTCTCAACCGCTGGGGTCGGGTCAGTTTCTCAACCCGCTCGGCCCGTTTTCTTGAAATGGCCTGCAGACCGGCGCCAATGTATTGATCAATACGGAGCCTGTCCAGCAAATCCCCAAATCCGTACTTAATCAAAACCGCCAGAATTTGCCGATAACGATTCAAATGTCGGTACGTCCGCCCGATAACACCTATTTTTCTGATACTCAACATTTGAACCCTTTAGAGAGAGCGTCTTCTCGCTTCCGACCGGTTGAGGTGCTTTGTATCGCCGCTGGCCGCAGCTTATTTTTTGGTTTTTGCGGTGCGGGCGCGCGTTTTCGGTTTTGCCCGGCCGGTGGTTTTTTTGGCAGCCGTCGTGGTTCGCTTTTTGGTAGCAGTTGTCTTGCGCTTCTTGGCAGCAGTCATGGTCCGTTTTTTGGCCGCGGTCGTAGTGCGCTTCTTGGCGGCTGTTTTGCGAACAGGCTTTTTCGTAGCAGTCGCTCCGGTTGCTTTTTTGAGCTGCCGTATTTCTTTTTTCAAAGCCTTAATGTCGGCGGAGGTGGCGATATCCATCTTCTTGAGGATGTCCTTGACGACTTTTTCCACATAAGTGCCCGTCTTTTTCTGGGTATCGTCGTAACGCTTTTTCATGTCCTTTAAAAATTTTGACCCCTCATTTTCAGACATCTTGGCCTTTTTGACAAGTTCTTTGGAAAGCGCTTCGACTTCATCCCAGGTTTTGTGCGCCA
>JASFGH010000267.1:0-5939 GCA_050123865.1 Desulfobacterales bacterium
TCATTAATTTTAATAGATTGTAAAGACTTTAGTTAATTTTTTTGGATTGACATGTCAATCCATTTAATTTTATATCCTCATAAGATTTTCTTATACCCACTCCGAAGTTCGCATATGCACATCAATCTTAACCAACTCAGATCGTTTTATCTGGCTGCCAGAGAAAAGAGCATCACCCGAGCTGCCGAGTCACTGCATGTCACCCAGCCGGCTGTGACCATGCAAATCAAAGCCTTTGAGAACCAGCTGAATGTGAAACTGTTTCGCAAGTACGGCACGGAGCTTCAACTTACTGATGTAGGCCAGGTGCTCTACGGTTACGCTAAGCGGATGTTCAAGATCGTCGATGAGATGGAATATGTGCTCAAAAGTTATGGGGACTTGACCCAGGGTTCCCTTACCATAGGAACCACCCGCAGTTTTGCCCGGCATCTGATGCCGGGCCTGCTGTCGAGGTTTCAAGAAAGTTTCCCGAAGGTAAAAGTCTTTTTAAAAGTCGGTAGCTCCCAGGAAATAGCGGATAGCATCGCGGCCTTCAAATACGATATGGGTATCATCGGTCGATTGCCGCACCTGAACAAGCTGAAGGTGATGCCATATACCAAAGAGGAATTTTGTGTGGTGATCTCGCCCAATCACCGGTTGGCCGCCAAATCCATGGTCTCTATTTTTGAACTTAAAAACGAACCGATTATTATCCGTGAAAGCGGCTCGGGTTCCCGGCACGCCATACTATCGCTGCTGGCATCCCACAATGTAAAACCATCGGTGCTGGTGGAAGCCGGTAGCGTTGAATTCATTAAAGAGTATATTATCAAGGAACGCGGCATTTCATTTCTATACAAACCAGAAATTGAGCTCGAAGCGAAAATGGGGTTGCTCAAACCATTGGATATCAATGAAGGCCCCATTTGGGTTCAGACCGATATCGTTTTTGCGAGACAGGCCAATCTATCGCCGCCGGCTCGGGCATTTCTGCGAATCATCCGGTCGGATCTTTAAAACCAGAGGGCCTCAGCTAATGTATGATGTCATTGTCATAGGAGGTGGGCCGGGGGGGGCTGTTTCCGCTCAAAGATGTGCCCGACAGGGTTTTAAAACCCTCTTAATCGAACGGAAACGGTTGCCGCGCGACAAAGTTTGCTCAGGCATGGTCATGGGGCCGTGGGCCAACGAAATCATTCAACAGGAATTCGGCAAAATTCCGCAGGCGGTCTTGGCGGCGCCATATTATTTATCAGGCCACCAGATTCATGTGCCCGGAGTGCAGCCCCGGATCATTAAGTGCAAAACGCCGCTGGCCTGGAGAAAGGATCTGGATTTCTGGATGATTCAAAAGGCCCAGAAAGCGGGTGTCGAGATACAGGATGAGGCAAAGGTCATTCGGGTGAATCAGAGGGCTGATACTTGCAGTGTTACAATGATACAGCGCAAAAAGACCCAAGAGGTCAAATCAAGGTTTGCCATCGGAGCTGATGGTGCGGCCTCGGCTGTCAGGAAGTCATTATTTCCAAAACTTAAAGTTCAATATTCTGTACCCATACGGGAATGTTATGAAGGCAATCTGGATCTGGAAAAAGATCACTTCCACTGGTTTTTCCCGAAATATCGTGCGCGACCTCGCTTTGGCCTTAACCACAAAGATGACTGCTTTCTGATTGAAGGCAGTGGAATAAAAGAGCTGAAGCATGAGATTATTCATATTTTAACGAAATACGGTTTCAACCCCAAGAGCAAAGCGCTTTGGAAGGATGGTTGTTTAATACCACGACTCCACGAGGCTTTGATCTTGGGAAGTTTTTCCCCGGCCATCGGCAATGTTATGTTGATTGGAGATGCTGCCGGCTTGCTTTTGCCCATAACATTTGAGGGCATTGGCACCGCTCTTAAAAGCGGACACTTAGCAGTTGATGCAATTGTCGAAGCTGCCAATTATGGAAAAGAAGCCGCAGGGATTTACCTCCAAAAGCTGCAATCGATCCTGGCAGCACTCGAAAGACTTCATATATTGAATGTAAGGCTCACCGGGATGAAAACAAGGGGGGCTTTTGAGTTATCCAAAGCCATAAGCGCTGCATATGAAGACACACTTAAAGTAACTTGAGCAATTTGTTGATTTGATGATTTTGATCCAGTTGATATTTCGCACAATTGGGAAAGCCCGATTGAAAAAGCAACAAAATACCATAAGGCATAAGATATGACCATACGCCAAAGAAAAATAGGCTCCGGTAATGCTGGACGATTCGATCAGAGAAACACGATGTTCTCAAGACCGAGAGATACCGAAAGGTCCGATGCAGAAATTCTGGCAATGGGCAAAAAACACTATGGGGTGCGTAATTTTAAAAATGATCAAGGCTATACCTTGCTGGACTGGGCCTTCTCGATGGGATCATGGTATCTGGAAAGATGGTGGGGGTTTGGCAATATTGTCGGCAATGCGGGCCTGTATGAATGGTTCCCGGATTCAGCAGAGATTGAAGCCAGAGATCGCATACCGGCGGGAGAAAAGTGGATTGTTTCAGATCCGCTGGAGATGACGAAAATTGTAAAAAAGGCGGCTATCTACATGGGGGCATCGGCAGTTGGAATCTGTAGAGTGGATCGACGCTGGATCTACTCCAATCGCTTTCATCCTGGTACGCTTGATCATTCTGCCATCGATGATATCCCTGATATGTTTGAATGCGCCATCGTCATGCTTCATGAGATGGATTACACCTTAATGCGGACAGCGCCGGCCTATGGTGAGAATGCCGCTACGGGCCGGGGCTATTCAATGATGGCCTTTATGGCCGCTTCTGTGGCTCATTTTATTCGGGATCTGGGTTATGAGGCTATCCCCAGCGGCAATGACACGGCGCTAAGTATTCCGATGGCCGTTGATGCCGGTCTTGGCGAACTTGGACGCCATGGTCTTTTAATTGCACCGCGTTACGGCCCGCGAGTGCGGATCAGCAAGGTACTCACGAATCTACCGCTGGTACCGGACAAACCTATTGAAATCGGCGTCAGAGAGATGTGCGAAGTTTGTCGAAAGTGTGCCAAGGCCTGCCCGGGGCAGGCGATACGTTTTGACAAACCAACGATGGCAGGGCCCACGATATCCAATAACCCCGGGATTTACAAATGGTATATCAATCCGGAAAAATGCTTTCAATTCTGGGTGCGCAATAAGGGGGATTGCGCTAATTGCATCCGGGTATGCGTGTTCAACAAACCGGATAGCCGCTTCCACAGCTTTGTCAGATGGCATGTAAAAAATATTCCCCAGTTCGACCGGTTGTATCTGTGGATGGATGATGTATGCGGCTATGGAAGAAAAATACCCATGCAGGAAGTATGGAAATAGATCAGGCGATCAGTCAGTCGGCAGGTCATCGGGACTAAAGTAGGAACAAGATCATGGAGTGGTCCAAAGTCATCCAGCAGTTATTTCAAAAGGCAGAGCCATATCTAAATGCCAGAGGCGACAAGCTACACGCCGAAATATCTCATCAATATGCGCTTTACCTTATGCAGCATGAAGGTGGTAATCCAAAGATCATAGAGCCGGCGGTCATTTTACATGATGTGGGCTGGTCTTGTTTGAATACGCAAGAACTAACAATGGCCTATGGCGTGCGCGCAGTGGGTAAAGAAGCAGAGCGACTTAATCGCATCCATGAAGTACAAGGGGCCGCTATCGCGCAAAACATATTGGCCTCAATAGGATTTGATTCATGGCTGATCGGTAAAATTCTCGAGATCGTCAAAAGACATGATTCCGGAAAAAATGCTTACAGTCGGGAAGAAAAGGTCGCGCGGGATGCAGACAAACTGTGGCGCTTTTCTGAAGTCGGATTCTGGACCGAGAAAAAGAGACAGGGATTGGCTGCAAAAGAGCTTTATGATCATTTGGCCGAACACTACCAGTCGTGGTTTTTTACGCCCACTGCATTGACGCTGTCTGATGAAGCGCTCAAGCAGCGATTAAAAGAGATCGAAGCGCTAAACGATAAAATGGGATAAGGCATAAAAATTATGGGCGAGCGCCAGTCGGTAACAACGCTTTGCAAAATGTGTGACCATGGCTGTGGTATTGAGGTCATGGTCAGAGACGGTCGGCCTGAAGCGCTAAAGGGATCTGCAGCTCATCCTTTTAATCGAGGTTGGTTATGTGCCAAGGGGCGCGCAGCTTTGGATCTTTTTTATTCTCCAAATCGCCTCTCCACTCCGCTCATTCGAAAAGGAAATAAGCTGGTTCCATCGGACTGGGAAGAGACTTTTGCTTTCATCGCAGAAAAACTTTTATGGTTAAAAGACAGGTATGGCCCGCAAACGCTAGCGATTTATCATGGCGAAGGTGTTGGTCATCAAGAGATCAAATATTACATGAAACGTTTTGCGAATGTCTATCGCACACCAAACTTTTGTGGTGTCGGCTCCTTGTGTAATGCCGCCCGCACCATGGGTGAAACCCTTACCTTTGGTCATCTGACTAAACCCGATATTCCCAATTCGCGTTTTCTAATCACTTGGGGGGGAAATCCATATGTTTCTCATGAACCCTATGCACCCTCTGATCTTGGAAAATTCAAGAAGAGGGGTGGAAAGCTCGTGGTGGTAGATCCCAGAAAGACTGAAACCGCTTCTAAGGCAGATATCTATTTGCCGATTAAGCCGGGGCAAGATGAGAACCTCGTCCTGAATATTTTACATGTCATATTCTGTGAGGAACTTTGGGATAAAGCTTTCACCCAAAAATGGGTGCCCCGTTTTGAGCCGTTTTATCAAGCTGTAATCGAAGAACAGTTTTCACCAGAAAAGGGAGCCACATTGACCGGTATCTCCCCCGATGTGGTGCGACATGTTGCAATATCATACGCCAAAAGCAAATCCGCCGGCATATTTACCGGAAATGGTTTAGAACACCATAGCCATGGGGTGAATACCACCCGGCTTTTGGCCATTCTAAAAGCCGTGACCGGCAATTTAGACATCCCGGGTGGTGACCTTTTTACACCCAGGCCGGCGTTAAACGATATAACATCCCCTTTGCCCGAGCCATCCGCAGCTCCCATCGGTTCGCTAAAATATCCGCTGTTTTCTCAGGCACGCAAAGAAGCCCATGCCCTCAGCCTTCCAGAGGCGATCTTGGATGAAAATCCTTATGCAATTAAAGCGATGATTATCGCAGGGGGCAATCCCTCTTTAGAATGGCCTGGCAGCACCAGAACCCAGAAGGCGTTGAATCGGCTTGAATTTCTCCTTGTTATCGATATCGTTCTGTCCCCGGACTGCCGGTATGCAGACGTCGTCCTTCCGGCGAGCACCTTTTTTGAAAGAGACGAACACAAGGTAAACATATACCAAAATCTGCCTTATATCACCTTGAGAAGAAAAGTTGTTGAACCGATTTATGGTTTTCCGGATCAGATGATCTGGTTCAAATTAGCACAGTATATGGGATTGGGTGAATATTTTCCCTGGAAAAGCTGCGAAGAGGGGATAGATCATATACTCAGTAGGGTCGGGATTTCCTATCAGGATCTGATTGTCAAGGGCGGTATTTATCAATATGAAAAGCGGCGCTACAAAAAATATGAGCTCAGTGGCTTTGGCACCCCATCCGGCAAAATAGATATCTATCCGCAAAGGCTTAAAGATATTGGAATGGATCCGTCTCCCATCAGAAACGATATCTTTAAACGCAGCGGTGAATCTGATGCCTTTCCGCTTATTCTAACCACAGGGGGAAATATTCTAAGTTATACACACTGGCAGTACCGCTATATCCCTAAACTCCGTAAAATGTTTCCTGAACCGATTTTCGAGATCCATCCCGACACCGCACAACATTACGGACTGATGGATGGTGACATAGCTGAAGTGATAACCAGATACGGTAAAATAGAACTCAAAACGCATATGACGCCAAAAATCCGACCGGGCAC
>JASFGH010000268.1:0-5937 GCA_050123865.1 Desulfobacterales bacterium
TGATGGCATCCACCGGTCGTGCGAGAAAGTTGATTGCCTGCCCCAGACGGGTGAACATCGCGTTAATCATATTGGCGGCAGTGCCTTTCTGGCTGAAATCAAGTTCAAAATCAGAAACCGGCAAGCGTCCGGATAGATATTTGAGCAGCAACGTTAAATCCGAGGTGACATCCGATCCGATGGTAGCCGGAAACTGTTTTTTCGCTTTTTGGGCTCTAAACGCTTTATCAAAATGAGCGACTTTCTCCTGAAATGCTTTTTCGAGAATAATTTCGTATACCGTTAAGCCTTCAGCGGCTTGCGTCTTGATGCTGGTTTGCAGGTCTTCCTGGAAGCGATACAAAAACCGTGAGCCGTCATTGATGGACAGCGCGGCATAATAGCCCCAGATGTGCCCCACCAGCGTATTCAGGATTGGCGCTAGGTGCTCTTCAACCGCTGGAACATGAAACACATCGGCAGCATAGGGATTAAAACGGTCTTCGCTTTCATTGACGATGACCACAGGGGTTGCCTTGTGGGCCTTGAATATGGCCGTATCCTTGATAATATCGCCGATGACGGTGCTTCTTGAACCGGCAGCGCACACGATGATCAGCGGCTCTGAAGACAGGTCAATGTGTTTTTTGTCTTCAACATAATCGGAAGAAATTGTCTTATAGCACAGTTCACTGAGTTTGATACGAATTTCATCAGCGGCTGCTTTGTTGGGACCGCTGCCAACAGCCGCCCAGTAAGTTTTGGTTACGGCCAGCTTCATGGCCGATTGCTTGATAGCCTCTCGCATCGCAAGGACCTTGCGCATGTGAGAGGGCAGGGCCAGAAGGCGCCGGATTTCCTGGTCGACAAATGCATCATCCCGACGGTTTTTCAATCTGGCGATATACAGGCCTAAAAGGGCACCGGCAATGATCTGGGAATAAAAGGCTTTGGTGGACGCCACCGACATTTCAATATCCCGGCCGCTGCTGGTATACATGACCCCGTCGACCTTAAACGTGATGTCTGAATCACGGCGATTGACGATCGCCATGGTATAGGCCCCGCGCTCTTTGACCATATCAACCGTACGGTTGGTGTCGGTGGTGGTGCCGGATTGGCTAATCGCTACGACCAGCGTGTCGGTCATGGCATGGCGGCTGTCATTTTCATTTAATTGAAAACCACTGAATTCCGAAGCCTTTAGAGCGCTGATTTGAATGGAGGGGTTGTTCAGGTAATAATTTAGAATATTGGCACAGGTCAGTGCGGCGACACCGGCGGTGCCCTGGCCGATGAAAAAAATACGCTTTATCTGATCGGCTGCCAGCGCCTCTTGCAGGGATCGGGGGACGATCGTATCATCCAGGGCAATCGTATATTGCGATGGGTCATCTTCTTTGAATTTCCATCTGTTCTGCAGTGTTTTGCCAACCGATGCAGGCGATTCTGAAATTTCCTTTAAAAAATAGTGCGGAAAATTTTGGCGATCAATATCGCGGGTCGTTATTTCAGTATTTTTTATGTCGCTTTCCGTAAGCACCAACGGCGTGCCATCGTAGAAACAGGCATTGATGCCATCTAGTCCCCCGTTGCCTGTCTGGTTTAAAACGAAAATTTGTCCCTGGGTGCGCCCCTGTTTGCCGGCGATTGATTTTTCGCCGTCCAGTTTGAGGTAATAGGGTGTTTCTTCCACAAAACCATAAACCTCGGAGCTGGCCATATAGTGTTCATCTGCGATTCCGACAAAAATGGCTTGCCCGCTGCCTCTTTGCGCAAGAAACAGCTTGCCGGGTGCCAGGTCAGTGTGCATGGAAATGGCATGGGATCCCTCAAAATCGTTGACGGCCAGTCGAAAGGCCTCATCGATCGCATGGCCCTGATAAACATACTGCTGGATTTTAAGCGGAATTATTTTCGTATCTGTGGTGATGTCGCTGTGGATTTGTGTGTCAGGGCCCTCTAATTCGGCCCTTAAAAGCTGGAAGTTGTCAATATCGCCATTCAGGCAGGTGTGTATAATGCCGCAACTGGCGCTTTTATCACCAGTGATGTGATTGTCGACAGGATGACAGTTGGCCTCCGTGATGGCGCCCACCGATGCCCAGCGGGTGTGCGCGGAAACCGTGTCAAAGTCAGCCGGAATCGTCGCCAGAATCTGAAAGACGGAATCATTAGCAATCTGTCGGCGCAAATAATCCACATTGTCGCCCAGGCTGCCGATTTCGAGCGCAATTTTATAAGTGACCGCAACAGCCACCTGCTTTTTGCCGTCAGCCCGGGTGGAAAGCCGGGAATTGATACCCTCATTGACCAGCGGGTCCGGATCGCAGCGCTCTTTAAATTGAGCAAGGAGACCGGATTGTTCGAGCATTTCCTGGCCCTTTTGAAAATCGGCCTCGCCAAAAATAAACATGATGGAAATCCCTGCCGAATCCCTGCCCCTGACCTCGAGTCGATCGATGCTGTTCAACACCGCATTGAGCTTTTTAAACAAGCTCACACTTGCATGTGAAGGGTTCTGAGGGCCAAGGTCCAAAAGATTTTGAATTTTTTCAATATTGGCAAGAATATCATTTTCGAGGCGCCAATGGATGTCCCTTAATTTTTCGATGGCCCGAGCCATCAGATCAACACGCTCGGCGGAAAGATGGCCCATTTGTTCGGCCAGCAGATCGCTTTCAGTGGCCGTCATGGCAGCCAGGCGCTTTGCCATCTGCTGAAGCTGTCGTTGGGCCTTTTCGTCTGAAAAAATCAAAAAAAACAGTGCGTCGGTATTGAATGCGTGCACCTTGTGCCAGAGGGCCTCCGTTTTTTCTTTACCGCCCAGATAATCATGATCTAAACGATTGGCTGGTGCGCAAGATTGATAACCGTTGGCCTCTATCTGGCGGATCAGTTTTTCGAGCGAATCGAGGTTTAGCCCTTTTGCTGCCGGCTTTTTATTCTTAAACGCCACAATTCCAGCAATCCCGCAAAAAAACATGGTCTGCCGACAGGGGAAAAACACGATGGACCCATGCGGAACCCGCTCGATGAATTTTCCGACATAAACATTGGCCGCAAGAAGCCCGCGACACCCCGCAAAACGGCGGGAAAAGATACGAGCGCCGGATTTTAAATACGATACTAGGCTGGGTAAAATAGGTATTTTCATATTTGTTTCTTCGTCGAGTTGCTGAAATTTAATCAACAATGCCTGCAAGGCATAAAGTAATATTATCTCCCATTGGCCGCCGGGGGTCAAGGATTCTGTTTGGGGTGGCTTTAAGTGCCGAGTCGCTAGAAACCTCTACCATGGTTTCAGTGTGAAGGTATCAATAGGTGTCAGGTTTCAGGTGTCAGCAAAAAATCGACGAATAGTCTCCGCTGGAATTCAGAAAAGGGTATTGTATCTTTTCAAAAAATTGCATTTCGCTTAAATCCCCTGTTCGCATATCCTGACACCTGACACCTAAATTTTAAATAAGCAATGTTGAGATGGAGTGATTGAAATATGGGATTTGAGGTCTTTACTTCAACGGCGTACCAGGTGCCACTTCTTTTTCAAATGATGCCAGGGTGGGTCCGGAGTCATCTACTGCGGCAACTACCATCCCATTGGACAGCACGCCCATAAGTTTGGCCGGTTTCAGATTGGCGACGACGATCACCTGTTTGCCGATCAATTCTTCAACCGAGTACGTTTCGGCAATTCCGGCAACCAGGGTCCGTTTTTGCCCCATATCGACTTCCAGTTTTAGCAATTTTTTTGCTTTTGGGATCGGTTCAGCCTGCACGATGGTTGCAACGCGCAGGTCGATGCGACTGAACTCATCCAATGTGATTTCAGGCTTGATCTGCGGGGTTTTAGCATCCTCCCCCTGCTCGGGGATTGTGGCGCTTACCTTTTCTTTCTCCTCAATTCTTGGGAAAAGAACGATCGATTTTAAAAGTTGTGTCCCCGACGGTAACGCCTTCCAGTTCCGCAGTTGATCGATGTGGTAAAAAGGGCCGGCCGGGTCCAGTCCGAGATATTTCTGCATCTTTTGCGCGGCGCCGGGCATTACCGGATAAATGAGACCCGAGATGATGCGAAGCCCCTCAAGCAGCTGATACATAACGGCCGCCAATTGCTTCTGGCTGGATTTCTTTTTGGCCATGACCCACGGGGCGGTCACATCGATTATTTTGTTCATCTGAGCGATAAATTCCCATACAGCCATCAATGCCTTATGAAATTCAAACGATTGCATAAGACTTTCAAATTTATCAATGGTTTCCATGGCACCATTCTGCAGGTCGAGGCCCAGCTCCTTTTCGGCCTGCAAATCGATCTGAGGAACCTGCCCGTTACAGTATTTATGGGCCATGGAAATAATTCGGGAGAAAAGATTGCCAAGATCATTGGCCAGATCAGAATTGATGCGCTGGACCAGTGCCGACTCGCTGAAGCTTGAATCCAGCCCGAAATTCATTTCGCGAATCAAAAAAAACCGGAAGGCATCCAGGCCGTAGATTTTTCGCAGCTGAAGCGGATCGACGACATTGCCGAGGCTTTTAGACATTTTGCTCTGTTCGATGTTCCAGTATCCATGCACATTCAAGTGTTGGTAAATGGGTATACCGGCAGCTTTTAGCATTATCGGCCAAAAAATACCATGGGGTTTGAGGATGTCTTTGGCGACAATGTGTTGCGCGAACGGCCAGAATTTAGCAAACAGTTTACCATCAGGGTAGCCCAGTGCTGACACATAATTTAAAAGCGCATCAAACCACACATAAGTCACGTAATTTTCATCAAACGGAAGGGTGATGCCCCATTTTAAGCGACTCTTGGGTCGTGAGATACACAGATCTTCAAGTGGCTCTTTTAAAAATGCGAGCACTTCGTTACGGTAGCGGTCGGGCCGGATAAATCCCGGGTGTTGCTTGATGTGATCGATGAGCCAATTCTGATAGTGGCTCATTTTAAAAAAATAATTGGATTCTTTGATGACTTCAGGTTCGATTTCATGATCCGGGCATTTACCGTCGACCAATTCCCGGTCGGTATAAAAGCGTTCACATCCGAAGCAATATTGACCTTCATACTCACTAAAATAAATATCGCCCGCATCATAGATCCTCTGCAAAATTTGGCTGACAACCTCCATGTGGGCCGCATCGGTTGTACGCACAAAATAATTATTATTGACTTGGAGCTCCGGCCAGAGGTCCTTGAAAAGGCGGCTTATTTTATCGACATATTTCCTGGGGCTCAGGTTCTCCTTTTGTGCTGCGCGCACCACTTTGTCGCCATGTTCATCGGTTCCGGTAAGAAAGAAAACATCCGTAGCCTGCATTTGATGAAAACGGGTAATGACATCAGCAACAATGGTGGTGTAGGCATGCCCCAGGTGCGGACGGGCGTTTACATAATAAATAGGGGTCGTGATGTAAAAAGGATCGGGCATATCTATTCCTTTTGCAGGTTTAGTTGATCAGGCCTAAATTCAACTTCAATATTGTCCTCCAGACGAACGGCGACCCGGTTACATATCGCATTATGACGAATAACCTTGCCTTTACCACCGGGCGTCGTGACGACCTTACCCAGGCGCGGCAAATCTTTCTTTAAATATTTGTACGTTTCAAACTCGTAGGTTAAGCAGCACATCAACCGCCCGCATTGTCCCGAAATTTTGGTTGGATTCAAGGAAAGACTTTGTTCTTTGGCCATTCGAATTGAAACCGGGTTGAATTTATCTAAAAAAGTTGAACAGCACAGCTCCCGGCCGCATCGACCGATTCCGCCGCACATTTTCGCCTGGTTGCGTATGCCGACTTGCCGCATTTCGATTCTAACACCCAGTTTTTTAACCAGCATTTTGACCAGCTGCCGAAAATCAACCCGGCCTTCGGCTGTGAAAAAAAAGGTATATTTATTTCCGTCGAAAGATTTTTCCACCGAAAAAAGGTTCATTTTCAAGCCCAGTT
>JASFGH010000269.1:0-5935 GCA_050123865.1 Desulfobacterales bacterium
TAACCGCCCTCAAAGTGCTCGCTGAGGTCGTGAATCTGGGAGTGGCAGTTGTGGCACGGCGTAATGCAATACGGGGCGCCTGTGGCCATGATCTGATCGAACTTAATCTTGCCGAAGGCTCGCCGCTGCTCGGGCAGTCCATTCTGCAAAAAGCCGCCGCCCCCGCCGCAGCAATAATTGTTGGAGCGGTTGGGGGTCATGTCGATAAAATTTTCTTCACCCACGACCGATTTGACCACAAAACGCATATCTTCAGCCACCGGATCACCTAAAGTTTTGCGAACCAACTGGCAGGGGTCCTGACAGGTAAATTTGACCTTACGGTCCTTGTTCCATTCCGAGCTGACCTTCAGCTTGCCCTCCCGTATCCACCGGGCGTAAAGGCGAATGATGCTCTCGATTTCAAAGTTATGCTCGATATTGAACTTTTGCAGTCCGACCCGGACTGCGAACAGTTCGTGCCCTCATTCGGTATTGAGCCAGTACTTGCAGCCCAGGTCATCGACGGCTTTGGCCTTTGTTCGCACAATTTTTTCCCAGTTTTCCAGGTCAGCCATAAACATGCAATAGTTTTCAGCGGCCCAGCCTTTGGTGCCGTAGGTCCAGTCCGCTCCGGCGAGGTGCATAATTTTCCACAGGGGCACCATTTCATCGGGCTCGGTGACCGGTTCGCGGGAATTTTGGTTTAAAAAATAAGTGGCCCCTTTCTTATTGATCGGTGCCTGCAGATCTTCAAATCCTTCCTGAGTTTGCTGAACCTCTTCCAGAACATCTTCCACCACGAACTGAAAATCTTCCTCGTTGGCCCCCATGGCGCTGCAGGTATCGTTGCGCAGAGCCATATCGCAGGAGCCCACAATGCCTTTGGGCCGTTCCTCTCGGGGCCGGTTTTTCCGAACGTTGAATACCAGCTGGGGGATATCGATTTTCATGGGGCAGACATAGATGCAGCGCATGCACAACGTGCAGCACCAGGCCCATTCAGAGCTCAGAAGCTCTTCATCCATTCCCAGGGCGGCCATCCTCAGAAATTTCCGCGGGTCCATATCTTCCAGGCCCGTGGCCGGGCATCCGGAAGAGCAGGCGCCGCAGGTCAAACACAGGTTTAGATTTCCGCCTTCGGGCAGGAGTTCCTTAACCTGGTCGATGAACTTGCTTTTTTTCTTTCCACCAAGTTTGATTGCCTCTTCAGCCATGCGTTAAAATCCTCCATTTCATTTATGTTCACACAAAAATAAATAATTTACTGTTCCTCTGTTTTCAGGTCCAAAATATCATACAATTCCATATTTTCCGAAAGTTCGTAAAGACGCTAAGATGCCAGAAAATTAAGAATCTGTCAAGGTTTACGGGCGCTGAATCGCATTTAGTTAATTGAGGCGTCTGGGATTTTTTAAGCCTGAGCATTACCCATTTGGGCTGACGATCCATGCAAGACTGAATTAAGAAAACATCTCGATCCTTATTAATTTAAACAGTTTAGGGCAATAAAACTGTCGAGCCCGTTGTCTTGCGGGCTTCCAGATCCCGATGGGCCCGGGCGGCTTCTGCCAGTGAATAGGTCTGCCGGACCTCAACTTTGACCGCACCGCTCTCGACCACATCAAACAAGTCCCGCGCGTGTTCCAACAGGGCTTCACGTTCGGCCGTATAGGTCATCAAAGTGGGGCGGGTTAAAAATAAGGACCCCTTTGCTGATAACAAGCCGGGATCAAACGGCGGCACCAGTCCCGAAGCCTGGCCGAAGGAGACCATCATACCCATGGGCCGCAGGCAGTCTAAAGACTTCATGAATGTGGCCTGCCCGACCGAATCGTAAACCACATCCACTCCTTTGCCTGCCGTGATCTTGCGGGTGCGTTCGGCAAAATCTTCATGATTGTATAGAATCGGGTGATCACAGCCGTGGGCACCGGCCAGCTCGGCTTTTTCCCGGGATCCGACGGTGCCGATGACCGTGGCGCCCAGATGACGGGCCCACTGACAGACAATTAGCCCGACCCCGCCGGCCGCCGCATGGATTAAAAGGGTGGTACCGGCCTTGACATCATAACAGCCCCGCAACAGATAGCGTGCGGTCATGCCCTGCAGCATCATGGCCGCCCCCTGTTCGTAGGATATGACATCCGGCAGCTGAACCAGGCGATCGGCCGGCATCCGTCGAACCTCGGCATAGGCGCCCGGCGGCAGGCCGGCATAGGCCACGCGATCACCACCGGCTACTTCTGATACACCCTCGCCGATGGCCTCCACGATGCCGGCGCCTTCCATTCCCGGAACCGCCGGAAGCTCGGGTAACGGATATATGCCCGTTCGGTGATAGACATCGATAAAATTCAAGCCCACGGCCTTATGCCGCACCAGAGCTTCGCCTGCTGCTGGCTTGCCGGGGTCATCCGCCTCCCAGCGCATTACCTCAGGTCCTCCGGTCTCATATATTCTGATGGCTTTTGGCATAACGTTTCCCTCCATTTTTGTTAGAACCTATCTCAAAAATGCATCTAACGCCCAAGGGCTTTGTTGTAAATCGATTCAAAATGCTCGAATACTTAATGTGTATGCTCCACTTTTGAATCGGTTTACGCCGCGCCCTTGGACGCAATCTACTATTTTTGAGATAGGTTCTAGTTAATGCTAAAGCGAGTTGCTTTAATGAAATTAGGTAAATACGCTTTATAAGTCAAGCAAGTTGCCTATTGAAAAGGATATACTTGACACACCCTTTGCTTTTTCCTATAAGTATATTAATAGATTCTCACCTTGCATCTGATCTATCTTCCTTCGCTTCTTATAGCGGCAATCATTTCAGATCTCATTTTTTCTAATCTGCGCTGTGTTTCTCCTACCTTATCTGAGACATATATTTGAAAAGCTGCCGTAAAGAACGGCTTGTTGTCTTGCTTTAGCGCTGCTAACGCTTCTTCGTATCGCCCTACCTCGTAATAGGCGTAGCCCAGGACTCCCCAATACCAGGACGGATGACGTGGATTCATCCGCATTGCTTTCTTGAACTGGGCAATGGCTTGCTCTGGCCGGTCCATTAATGTTAGCCCAATCGCCATCTCCGCAAGGAAGTCAGCGTCGTTGGAATTGAGCGCCAGGGCGCGTTCATACTCACTGAGGGCCAGGTCAAAATCTCGTAGGTGTAGATAGACAATACCCAGAGCCCAGTGGGTTTTATAGTCGTTGGGATCAAGCGCGTAGCACTTTTGCGCCCACTCCAATGCGAGTTCCATAGATTTCTTGGGGTCCTGGCTCCACCCAAACCGCGAGTCGTTCACGTGAACCCAAGCCATGTAGCCGTACGGTCGTGCCCATTTTGGATCGAGCTCTATTGCTTTTTGGTAGAGAGAACCAGCCTTCGCATTGGCATCTTTTGTAAATCCAAACCAAGAGTTGCGTCCACGCAGCCAGTAACCGTAAGCATCCAAGTTTTCCGGCCCTCTGCGTGCAACACGCTCGCGCTCCGCCGCGTCCACCTCAAACGCCAGTGTAGCAACGATCGTCTCAACGATTTCGTCCTGGATATCGAACAGACGCTGAGCATCTCGATCATAACGCTCAGCCCACAGGTGCTTTGCGGTCGTTGCGTCGATCAACTGGACGTTTATTCGCACCCGATCACCCGCCATCTGAACGCTGCCTTCAAGAACATATTGTACCCCCAGTTCCTCGCTGACCTGCTGCACCTTCACCGGCTTGCCTTTGTAGGTAAAGGTCGAGTTGCTGGCAATTATGAAAAGGAACTTGAATTCTGAAAGATCAGTGATGATGTCGTTTGTGATCCCATCGACGAAATATTCCTGTTCAGGATCACCACTCATGTTGACAAAGGGTAGCACTGCAATTGAGGGTTTATCAGGCAGAGGATACGCCATCTTCTCTACAGAAGCAGTCTCAATCGGGGGCGGTCGGAAATAGAAATTCCAGATTGCCCAAGCTCCAGCCACAAAAACCAGGGTTGCCACACCAGCCAAAAATGCCTTTTTCCAGATTCTTGGCCCTGCTTTTTTCTCTATTACCGCTGAATCTGCAGCCTCGGGGCCAATTCGCATCCGATACACCCGAACCGGCTCCTTGATGTTTTTAACAGTATGCTCTCCCATAGACTCATATCCCACGGACAGTTTGTTCTTGATGCTGTCATAGACAGTGCCGGAGATGCAGATACCGCCTCCCTCAGCCAGTCCTTCCACACGGGCCGTGATATTGACGCCATCCCCGTAAATCCGTTCACCCTCCTCGACCACATCTCCAAGGTTGATGCCGATACGGAATTCCATCCTGCGGTTTTCAGGTAACTCAGCATTCCTAACTCTAAGTTCCTCCTGGATTTCTACGGCACAGCGGACCGCATCCACTACACTTGCAAATTCAGCCAGAAGGTTGTCTCCAGGGGAGTCCACCACACGACCACTGTGTTTCTGAACAAGTAAGGAAATCAACTCTCGATAGGTTGTTAAAGTACGGATTGTGGAATCTTCATCCTCGCCCATAAGGCGGCTGTAACCTTCAACATCCGCGCTGAAAATAGCGGTGAGCTTACGTTTAAAACCTTTTTCTGCCATAATGGCACCTCCATTTTTAAGTTTCCAAATAGATCAACCCAGTATGTGGGTCATCTAAGAAGTGTAAAAATCAGGTGAAAAAGAGGATTCGATTCCAAAAATGGAGAACCGCTTCGGGTCAGTTTGAATGGGAAATGCAGAATAAATTATGTGAATCTATACACAAATCATCTGTGTTAAGTCAATAATTATCGAAGGTTCTAAAAGTACTGATATATTGAGAGAAAACCAACTATCAGGTTTTTGCAGATCCCAAATGATTATCACAGGATTTTTGAAGCCTTAAAAGTTGTGTGTGGATATACATCAGGTTTTAGAACGCAAGGGAACCTAGACTCTTTAGACCCAGGTGTCAAAAAATTTTGGATGATGAGGTTTTTAGAAAGACTGAATGATTTTCATGCAAACAAGTTTAATAGCTATCTTTCAATTCCTATTTTATGATCCGATAAATTTCCTGTGAGACTATGATTTCCTCTCCCCTCAGCATTCTGATTATTATGGGATTAACTGGATCAAAACTATCAACCAGTCTTTCCATGGCTGCTTTCTCCGAAATTTTATGCCACTCATGCTCACCGATACGTCTGGTCTCGTAGCGTGTCAATTCCCTACGATTTGATCCTTTTCTACGGTCCTTACCTGATCTTCGTTCCGGGGCATAAGCGATGTATTTAAATTTCCGCCTATCAGTTCCTGAACGGATTCTAACATCATCTGCCATTTTTAACTCCTTGTCCATTCAGCAAATAAAGAATACTTGGAATGCTCATCTTAAACATGATGGCAGATTTGTGCTTCAAGCGTTCGCTTTTGCGAAAATCAGTGTTTGATGCCATTTGATACTTTCCCACCCATCGAAAGTATAAATTTCGTTTGGTATCAAATGTACGGAAGTTTCAAATTTAATAGTGAAGGGCTGATTAAAAAAGGGAGCGCCGGCTATTCAATATTACGCAGAATATCTGAAAGCGAAATCCCCTTGGCCAAAAAGTTAGAAGCTGGATAAGAGGAAATTAGATAAATGTCAATAGGAAGTTTGAAAAAATAAATAATTACATATAGTTATAAAGGTTTGTTCATTTCTACAGATAAAGGAACTTATAAGTTGTTGGAATAAACATGGAATTGAAATTATGGTGGGAATTTTCGCTGTTTTGGAATGCTCCGCTTGCCGCACTTTTATATTGGTGTTGATTGCAGGAAAGTATAAAACCAAATTATGGATATATTGAGATGTTCTGTATAAAAGCGGTTCCCGAAAAACGTGCGATACTTTATCACAAGGTGCATATATCTGTCATATCAGATTATTACAGACATACTGATTTTCAGATACCGATTGGATTTATGATACCATCATCAAT
>JASFGH010000270.1:0-5923 GCA_050123865.1 Desulfobacterales bacterium
ATATCCGTTTGCGCAAATCGGCGCGCAATTTGTCGGTCCCCTTGTGCTTCGGGACGATGCTGATCATTTCATCAAGACAGGCGAGTTTTTCGGCAGGTGTTTTGCTCGAACGATAACGCTTTTCAGCGTCAAAATATTCTGGCGGCAGGTTTGTTGGCATAATGATAACCTTTGGGCAGGCATTTCATTATTGGCAACAGTTTCGTTTCACGTTAAAGAAATTTGCCAAGAAAGTCAACTGGCTTCACACCCGTGTTTTTGCGTCAGTTGATTTTTAAGCGCTTGAAGCTTATTTTTATACAATTAATTGTATTGAGGTCGCCAAAAAGCGTTCGAACTGCAGAAAGGACGATCCTGAACAATGGATAAAAAATGGGTGGAAGCTTTTGGTAAAATGACATACGGTATCTATGTCCTAACGTCTAAAGCGGGTGAAGCGGTCAACGGCATGATTGCCTCTTGGGTCTCGCAGGTTTCGTATGACCCGCCGCTCATAATGGTCGCTGTTCACCCCAACCGATATTCCCATCAACTGATTGAGAAAGGTGGCTGTTTTGCCCTGCACGTATTGTCCGGCGAGCAAACAGATTTCCTGGCGCGGTTTAAGAGACCGGATGTAAACCTAAAATTTTCGGCACTCGCTTGGACGACCGGCTTAACCGGCTGTCCGATCCTGAGTGACTGCCTGGCCTATCTTGAATGTGCGCTAAAAACCCATTACCGGCCCGGCAATCATACCCTGTTCATCGGCGAAGTGATCGAGGCCGGGATTTCCAAAGATGGGAAGCCGTTTACTTCGCTGGATTATGATGGCGTTTACCTGGGTAAAGCCTGACCCGGGCAACGACATCCGTATATACCGTTTGACATAAAGCTTCTATCAATTGTTTTGGAAAGGAGACCCCTCTTATGGCTTCCTGGCAAAGCTATCTGGAAGATAATCAGGACCGTTTTCTGGAAGAGCTGCTGGCGTTTTTGTGCATTCCCAGCGTTTCCAGCTTAAAAGAACACAAAGAAGACGTACAGCAAGCAGCGGAATGGGTTGCGGCACGGATGCAGGCCGCCGGCATCGAAAATGTCGAGGTGCTGCCCACCGGTGGCCATCCGGTCGTTTACGGTGATTGGCTGCAAGCAGGCGATAAACCCACCATTTTAATTTACGGTCATTTTGACACCCAGCCAGTCGATCCGCTGGATCTGTGGTCCAAGCCGCCGTTTGAACCGACCATCAAAGACGATCGCGTCTATGCCCGGGGGGCTTCCGACGACAAGGGCAATATGCTGGTGCCGATTCTGGTGGTGGAAGCAATGCTCAACAGCATAGGGCAGCTGCCGGTCAACGTTAAGTGCTTTTTTGAAGGCCAGGAGGAGATCGGCAGCCCGCAGCTGCCTGAATTTATTTCGGCCAACCGTGACCGCCTGGCCTGCGACCTGATCTTCAGTGCCGACGGTGGTCAATGGGATGAAGATCAGCCGGCGCTCATGATCGGGCTCCGTGGTTTGTGTAACCTGCAAATTGATGTTCAGGCGGCTAAAAGCGATACGCATTCCGGAACTTTCGGCGGCACCATCATGAACCCGATCCATGCCCTGGTGCAGCTGCTGGAATCCATGCACACTCGGGACGGCAAAGTGGCTGTCGAGGGCTTTTATGATGCCGTGCTTGCGCTTTCGGAAACCGAAAAGGCCCAGATCGCGCAAATTCCTTATGATGAATCCGACTACAAAGCCGAGCTGGGTGTCAAGCAGCTTTTTGGTGAGCCCGGGTTTTCAACTTACGAACGGGCCTGGATCCGCCCCACCCTTGAAGTAAACGGTATCTGGGGCGGTTTTCAGGGTGAAGGGGTCAAAACAGTCCTGCCGAGCACGGCCCATGCGAAAATCAGCTGCCGGCTGGTGCCGGACCAGGATCCGGCAATAATCCTTGAATTGATCAGCCGCCATATCGACCGGCACCGGCCACCGGGCGTGAAAGTGACAGTTGAACCGAACCCCAGCACGGCAGATCCCTATTTGATTCCATTCGATCATCCGGGCAATCAGGCTGCCGTTGAGGTTCACCAGGCGCTCTACGGCAAGCAAGCGTACTACGCGCGCATGGGCGGCAGCATTCCGGTGTGCGGCCTGTTTCTAAAGGAACTGGGCGCCTATACGGTCAATTTCGCCTTCGGTCTCAAGGATGAAAACATTCATGGGCCGGATGAATTCTGGCGTCTGAACAGCTTTAAACGCGGCCAGCAGGCCTATGGCTTGTTGCTGGAAAAATTGAGCGATATCAAACTCACATGATCAGACCAGCCACCGATCAGCGATGATCATGCGCATCAAGTCGGCTGTGGGAATCATTGCGGTGCGTGTTGGATTAATGGGAAAGATGATTTACGGATCAGGGTTTTTATTTTTGCAGTGTACCTTGCATCTTGTCGATCAGTATTTTAAGCAGATCATCTTTAAAGCCATAGGGCATGACCTTGAAAATGTCGTGCAGGCGCTCCTCCCAGCGGTTCATGATGGCGGTGGGTGTAGGTTTTTCCCAGGTGAGCAGATTGAAAACCTCGTCGCGAATTTTCCTGCGCATGCGCATCTTCTCGCGTTTGTCGGCGCGTTGCGCCTGGCTCAGCGATTCTTCGAAAAGCTTTCGAATTTCATATACATCTAGTTCCGATAGTCGGGGCATAACCGCTTAACTCCGAAATTGAATTGCGGATTGATGAACTGCCGCCGGGCAGGCTATAATTTCTACTATTTTCAATAGTTTATCATACAATATCGTTAAATGTCAACTTATGCTGCCCATTCGGAATGAACCGCACGGAAACGCTGCCTCGCGCACCCAAGCGTAAATTTCAACCGGGCACCCGAATATAGACCAACACTGTAGAGGACCAAGCAAAATTGAAAATTGTCATAACCAATGATGACGGCATTGATGCACCGGGTCTGGACGCGCTCTTTCAATGCGTGCGGCCGCTGGGCAACATTGTGACAGTTGCACCCCAACAATCCCAGAGCGGCAAGGCTCACCGGGTCACCACCCGGGATCCCATTCATTTTGATCAGTCGGGTCCGGATCGGTTTAGTATCGATGGCACTCCCGCAGACTGCGCCCGGGTTGCCCTGAAGCGATTTGCAGCGGATGCCGACTGGCTGATTTCAGGGATCAACGCCGGGGCCAATCTGGGTTCTGACGTATACAATTCGGGCACCGTGGCGGCGGCCCGGGAAGCAACCATTTTAGGGTGCCGGGCAATTGCGATCTCGCAATATATCGCCAGAGATCAGCAGATCGATTGGGCTGCGACCGGCTATCATGCCCGGTCGGTTTTACAAATGCTGGTTGGCCGGGGCCTGGCTCCCGGGCATTTCTGGAATGTCAACCTGCCCCACCCACACGGGACAGATATTGATCTATCCTATGAATTTTGCGACCTGGATACCCATCCCCACCACTATACCTACGATCAGCAGGGTGACGCACTCATCTACAAAGGGACCATTCACGAGCGTCCGCGGGATGCGGGCAAGGATGTGGCCGTGTGCTTTGACGAAGGTAAAATAGCGATCACTTGCCTGGCGGTGGGGACAACCAGCCCGGTTTAAGCAATTTTAAATTTTAAGTTCAAAAGGCTGACCGGCGGCATATTGCAACTGGCGATCATGTTGATAAAGCGTTACCCCGCCCGAGCCATATGCCTGCCAGCACCCCCGCGGACCGTCATCGAGCATGCCACTTTGTTCATCAATACCAATTAAAATAGTGCCCGGGAGGCGACGGCTGAGCTCGGGCGCCCAGTTTTTACCGAAGGTATCATGGTGCGGCAATACACAGGCGCCGAGGATCAATCCCAGTCCACTGAATATTTTTTTCGCTTGGGGGTCGTAATAAGTATCGCACAAAATCATTGCGCCGGCGCTGCTGCCGGCGATCACCGCGCCGGCTTGATGGGCGTTCAGAATGGCCTGCCAGCTTTTGCTGCCCGCCAGCGATTGTGCCAGGTGTCGCGGAAAGCCGCCCAGAAGATAGATTATCCTGGAGTTCTTCAGGGCTTCGACTACGGCCGGGTCATCTGCGGATTTACGGTCAATTAGCGGCAGGGCGCTAACATTGACGGCGCCCAACCGTTTAAACCAGTTGACCCCGTTTTGTCCGGCACGTTGATGATTGTTGTCCGGAGCCGCTGCGGCCGGTACGATCCCGATCGACGCTTCTGGCCCTCCGGCCAGTGACATGGCTTTGCGGTCTGCAGTTGCCATTCGACCGACAAATTCAGCTCCGCCAGCTAATAAAATATAGCCCATGAGATAAGTGCCTAAAATGCCCAAAATGCACCAGAGCGACTTGAGTTAATGCATCCACCCAGCTGATAAAAATATGACATGAATGACCTGTCGATGCAAGTTCGGTGGACGCTGGCCATTCTGATTTAAGGGCGGCCGATTTGCGATGCGTATTTACAGATGGTCGCATGATATGGTAGGTCAGGTCTGTTAACCAAAACAAAGCATGGTTCGAGCGTATTCATCATGTTCCATGAGATCAAATTCCATGAACGCCTCTTTAATCGTTGTTGCCAAAAAGCCGGAGCCTGGATCAACCAAAACTCGCCTCTGTCCGCCGTTTATGCCTGAAGCAGCGGCTGAATTTTACGAATGTCTGATGCGCGACACGCTGGCGTTGGCCGGACAGCTGTCAGGGGTTGATCTGACCCTTGCATATACACCGGCCTCTGCAGTTGACTATTTTCAAAATTTGGTGCCGAATGGTTTTCGCCTCATCCCCCAACAGGGCGCCCATCTGGGAGAACGCCTGGCAAATGCCCTTGCTTTTCATCTCAAACAGGGGTATCGCAGAGCGGTCATCATGAACAGCGATGGCCCGACCCTGCCCTTTGCGCATTTGCAAGCAGCATTTGCCGAACTGGACCATGCCGATGTAACCCTGGGCATGGGTCATGACGGCGGCTATTACCTGATCGGCCTGAAGCAAATGGTTCCAGAGTTGTTTGAAAACATTGCCTGGAGCACGGGAAAGGTCATTCCCCAGACGTTAGGCATCTGTCGGCGCTTGAAACTGGCAGTTCATTGCTTGCCGGAATGGTATGATGTGGATGTTGAGCCCGATCTTCAAAGGTTGCGGCTTGATTTAACACAGGACCCGGCGACGGCTCCCCTTACGGCTGATTTTTTAAAAAAATGGGATAAGGTTCAAACGAAACATTCCTTTTAACGAGGGGGTCGAACCCTATTTTGCGGCTGGCCGGCTCAGATCATATATCTCGAACTGGGTCGGCCCTTCCTGAAGGCCTTCCAGTTGATCCTCTTTGCCGGAACGCGCATCGCTTTCCTCCCAACGGATCCAGTCATCGATGGACTGCCAGGTTGAAACGACGGTAATGTTACACGGATCGTAGTGGTTGACCAGGGTTTCTCCGGAGATATACCCGGGTTGTTTGAGTGCCAGGCTGCGAACCTCTTTCAGCAGTTCCAAGGCCGTATCCGTTTTGCCTTTTTTAACTCTTCTTTTGATAAATACCTTAACCGCCATGTCGACCTCCTTTGATGGTTTACCCCGGTCTGATGAAAACCGCAGACAATCGCCCAATCATTCTTATTATGGGTTAACGAATCATGCGCTTATAATATGGCAGGCTTGAATTTTCTTTCGGTGTGCGCAACGACAGCATATACTGGCTAAAATGCGATACCGTTTAAATATTATATATTAATTTGCTTAAATCAAATAGATCTTGTAATAGAACGCTTGAGCAATTTGAGTCGCAAACCGCAATTCCGTCATTCGGTATGTTATTTTAAAAAGTGGTGACAGTTTTACGACCTTTGTCTGCGAAAGGAATACGGCATGGTAAGCAGTTTGCTCGATACCGATTTTTACAAACTGACAATGATGCAGGTGGTTTTGCAT
>JASFGH010000271.1:0-5913 GCA_050123865.1 Desulfobacterales bacterium
ATCATAACAACCCCTTATGGCCGATCATCTGACGCTAAATTTAGATGTGGTTTAAAGGGGTTTTCTGTTTTGTTTTCAATTTATTGAAATTGAAGGCCCTTGTTTTAATATCAAGCATTTTCTATTGGATATGGTGTATACTGCAGCAGGATTGGAGCCCCCATGTCATTATGAAAGGATACGGTCATGGCGCATTATCAATGCAATTGTACATTTGTTCCCCCCTCAGGTTCTGGAAAACTTGGCCAGGGTAGGTGTGGATAAAGCCAGATTGAGCATTCAGCAGAGTAAAATCAGCCGCAGAAAGCGTGCGGAAAAACGCGTCGATATGAAAGCCTTTGCGAAACCGATACGTTGCCGGCGGACGAGTCTAAAACGATCCTGGATTTAATCGATGCAGCCCGCGTTCTGGAACTGGACCCGGAGCAGATCTCCTCCAAATCCCGCAGCATACCCGATGATTTTGTCTGCCGCCTGACCCTTTCAACGGGTGAAGTGAAAAATTCGCTGTCCTTTAACGAGTTGAGTGCGCCCGAGAACCTGCGTCGCCTGTCGGCATACCTTCGAAAATTAGCCATTGAACAACATGGCCAGCGGTGTTCTTAGCGGTCCTTAAATCATTTTCCGCCGACAAATTATCAAAGGCTGTGGTATAATAATTGCAACTCTGCCACTAGATGATTGGCTTCAGCACCAGATCTCGAATCGATTCCGGGGATACAGAATGAAAAAGCAAATTATCGTTGCGATTGCTTTGGTTGCCCTCATAGCGCTTGGCTATCTCACGTATTTCAAGTTGAAGGCTAAACCCGACCCCTGTGCCAGCATTTTTGATCAGACCACCGTCAGCCTTACGGAAAAAATACATACTCTAAAGAACAAGGCGGACACCTTCATAGACGCAGAGCAGTTTCAAAAGCTTCTGGTGCAAGCTGATCAACTAACGGCCGATCTTAAAACCTGCTGTATTTTATTCCAGGACGACAAGATCGATTTCGATGAATTTTTAAAGTGCCAGGACGATTTTCGCCGATATGGGCAAAGCATCGATCGCTTGTCGCACCAGGTCGCCGAAACACAGGTAGCCAGACAACAGCAACGCTATGATCTCGTAAATTCAAGACTCGCTCACATTGAGCGCAATATTAAAGACCTGTCGGCCATTTCAGAACAGTTTCAGAGTCGGATGAGATCGTTCATAAGTCGTCAGTCTGAGGCTGCCCCTTCAAAGCCGATACGCGGCACCGATCAAACAGCGTCCACCGAAACAGAGCCCAATGATTCTTTCAGCCAGGGCACTGAGATTTCGTCCGGCGTTCTGACCGGAACGCTTTCCGGAGAGGATCGGCAGGATTATTTTCGATTCGAACTGAATGCCGGTGATATTTTAAATCTGGATTTTACTGCCGGAGTGGAAAGTGAGCTTTTGAAAATCGCGTTGCGGGATTTTGAGAAAAATGAGCTGTGGAACTCCGGGGAGATCGGCCCCGGCCTGACACGTTCATCGCGTATGCTGATGAACAATCTTTCCGGAGGAATTTACTATGCCGTTGTTTATTCCGGAATCGGTCCGTATAAGCTCGATCTTTTTATCGAAAGCCAAAACGACGCCGGATCGGGAGTAGATGCCGGCGACCGCATTACCAAGGCACTTGCCATCAATCCAAACAGCTCCTTTCTTGGTGAAATGGGAGGGTTTGATGAGGAAGACTGGTACCGCTTTGACATACCGCCCGGCCATATCCTCAAGCTGGCCTTTGGTCCGAGCGAAGGCAGCCGGGCAATGAAATTTTCTCTGAGAAGTTTTGAGCACAGTGAAGTGTGGTATTCGGGTGTCGTTTCGCCCGGTGAAACCAAGCTCAAGCGCGTGATGATGAACACGACATCCGGCGGGACATATTATCTGGAAGCCTATTACGGTGATGGTCATTATGGATTTGATGTTTTTATCGAGAAACAAAACGACGCGCTGTCCGGCACCGACGCGGGAGACAAAATGGCCGATGCACACAAAATCTTTCCGGGTCGTTCTTATTCCGGCGAGTTGGGCGGATACGATGAAACCGACTGGTATCGATTTGACATGCCGGCCGGCAGTATCCTTAAAATGTCTCTCAAGAGCGACAAAGACAGCGGACCGGTACAATTCTCCTTTCGCAATGTTGACGGCAGACAGATCTGGCACTCCGATGAAGTGCGGCCCGATATGACTGTATCAACCCGTCTGATAACCAATAACACCATGGGGGGTATTTACTTTTTGGAAGTATTGGATGGCAGTGGGACTTACGAATTCGAAATCTTAACTGAGCAGCAAAATGATGCCGGTCTCGGTACAGATGCCGGTGACCGCATTACCGAAGCTGCAAAGATAACGGCCGGGCGGTCAATTGACGGAGAGCTCGGCGATCTCGATGAGCAAGACTGGTATACTTTTTCGGACCGCGAAGGCAAAACCATTTTGTTTTCAACAGCGGCAGACGGAGAGCCATTGCAACTGTCAATCGGCGATGTTGAGCATCGAAAGGGGCTGTATACCGCTGAATTGACACCCGGTACAACCAGAACCTTTGAGGTCCCCCAGACTGTGCGCCCACCGTATTTTTTAAGGGTTTATGGCGGCAGTAGTAGGTATAGCTTTCAAATCAAGTAAAACCTATCTCTAAAATGCATCTCACGCCCAAGGGCTTTGTTGCGATTCGGTTTAAAATGCTCACGTACTCCGTGTACGCTCCGCTTCCAAACCGAATCGACGCCTTGCCCTTGAGCGCGATCTACTATTTTTGAGAAAGGTTTTAATAAGGTGTCAGTACCCCTCTACGCGTGCAACCTCGACAATCGCTCACATTAGGTAGGGCTAAACTGAGCGTTTCAAATTTTAAAAATTCAAACTCTCGATATAAAAAGCGACACGATAAACTAAATTTGAAGCGGTTTCAAAACTTTAGATCACGTTCGAGGACAAGGCCTCAATTCGGTTTGAAAGCGGAGCGTACACGATAGTACGTGAGCATTTTGAATCGAATTGGAACACAGTCATCGAGCGTTAGATAGAGTTTTCAAACCGCTTCTATGGTATGATGACGCCTCTGGATTCCTTACCATCGATCTTTATGAGCAGCGGTTTTTGAACACGGACATGCTTTAGGTGAGGGGGTTCTGTTACGGCCGGTAAGGATTGCAGCCATTTCCAGTCGATAAAATCTTCTCCGCCTTCCGAAGTATTCAGATAACTGATTCCCAGAGATGTAATGTTATGAAAAAAATGAGAGCCCTGGGACGGGTCTGCCTTGAGACCTTCGATGGTGGTTTCAACGATGGCACCTACACCGGAAATATCCGTCCAGCGAACCGGAATCCCCAGCCAGCGGTCGGCAGATCCCCAGCGCCCCGGTCCGATAAGCAGGTATTTCTTGTTTCGGCGGGCCATTTCTTTGTTGACCTGATTAATTTCACCGGCAATTTTAATGGTGTCGGCGACATCAAATGTTTCCGGATTGACTAAGATGATGTCCTGAATCTCCTCAAAACGGCCGTTTCCAAGAGCCATGGTTGAATAACAAAAGGCCCTGGAAATATCATCCTGACTGATTTCAACATCCAGATTGGATTGATTGACGGCCATGGGCCTGATCTGCAGCAGTTCAAAGACGGATGGCTGATCGGCATCCGATGGCATGTTAACGGCGAATTCAATCTCCACCGGACACCCCATGCCCTGTCTGCCCAGAGCCAGGATTTCAGTCAGGATTTCTGCCAGCGGCAGGGATTCATATTTTAAAATGCCGGCAAAGGTACATACCGGGTACCCTGACGCCTGGACGCCGTCACGGATACGGTGATCCTGGGGCGAGTATGTGCTGCACAGCTGCCGTACGCGGGCATCAAGCATCATGGCATCGATATCCAGTTTTTCGAGGGTGGCGTCCTCTTTGCCGGGGAGATCATCCGGAAATTCGGCCAGTTTGAGGGCATAAAAATAGCGCTGTGCGTTTTGCAAAACGTCATCGACCGTTGAAAACTGCGGCAGAAACTGGGGGTATTTCGGGGAAAAGCGCATGGCGCCGCCGCCTTCGACAACTATTTTACCGAGACCGAGGGCGATATGCGCCAGCCCATCCTCGGGCTTCATATGGGCAATGGGATAGTAATTATAGGATTGTGCAACCCCGGACAGCGCCGGGTAAAAATGCAGGCCGTAAGCCTCGCCGGTTAGCTGCTGAATGACGACGGCCATTTTTTCATCTTCGGCGTGATGGAAGGTGCTTTTGACATAGGCGCGGGCGCTTTCGCAATAGGTCGAGGCATATACCAGCTTCATGGCCAAAAGAAGCTGCTGATACCTTTCGGTAAGGTCGGGGTGATTGTTGGGAATCATGTAGGTTTTATAGATTCCGGCAAAAGGCTGGAACTGAGCATCTTCCAGAAGACTGGATGAACGCACGGCCAATGGATAACGCGCGTGTTTCAAATATTGTTTCAGATCGCGCTGCAACCGTCTGGGAATCCGTGCATCTGTGAATAACCGTATGATCTCCGAATCACTATAATCTTCGGTTGCGATTTCGCCTAGATTGTTTTCACTGATGAATGCATCAAATCCTTCTGTCGAAACGACGAGCGTCTTGGGCACCGCAATGGTGACATTTTTAAACTTAGCATGCAGTTCTGGACTGTTTTTCAGGCGGGTGGACATGAATGCCAGCCCTCTGGCTTTGCCGCCCAGAGACCCTTTGCCGATTTTCGTAAAATCGGCATCCGGGTCAAAATGGTTTAAATCAAATTCGGTTATGATGCCTTTTTGTCGCCCCACGCGGCGATCCCGTATAATCGAAACCAGATATGCTTTTGCATCTGTAATACTCTTAAAATCGCTGATTTTTACCGGTTTGAGTTTGGACGCCAGCATGATCTCGGAGCGGGCCATCAACCAGCTTGAAAAATGGTTGCGGGTTGCATGGTAAAAGACGGATTCATCCGGAATGGTGGGCAACAATTTCTCCATTTCGCGCAAATTGGAGGCTTTGCCGATTTCTTCACCTTCCGGCAGCCGGAAGATAAATTCCCCGAAACCCAGGAACTGCATAAAGAAGCTGCGTATCTCAGAATGCAGGGTGGCAGAATTTTTGTTTAAAAAGACCGCCGGGATGTTCTGAGCCTGTTCGCGATTGGATTCCTCGGAACTAAAATTTAGAAGCGGCAGGTCCGGGTTTTCTGCCCGAATCATCGAAAGCAGATTAAAACCGGCAGTATCATCCAATTCAGCGTTTCTGGGGAAACGGACATCGGAAAAGACACTGAGTAAATAGGGTTTGTATTGTCGGTACAGCTCTACCGCTTCCTCATAGGTTTGCGCTACCAGGATTTTAGGCCGGGCGCGCATCCTTAAAATCCGGTGTTCATCATTGAGCGACTCTTCCATGACCGCCTGGGTTTGACTGACAATCTCTTTATACAGCAACGGCAACAGGGATGAATAATAAATGGGCGAATCCTCTACCATGATGATTACGCGTACCAAGGCGCGCTGTGTGTCGTAGGCGACGTTCAGCCGGTCTTCAAAATTTTTTATCAGCGCCAGTAAAAGATCGGAGTTGCCAGACCAAACATAGATTCGATCAATGGATTTTCGGTTATTATAGTTTCGGTCGATTAAATGCCGGCTGGTGTTTTGGATCATTAGAAAGACGGGTAAATCCGGGAACCGGGTTTTGATCTGGCGACCCAGTACGTGCGCATCGGTTTCATCGACCTGGGGCATGGTAATGACCAGATCAAATTTTTTTTGTTCGAGGATATCCAGTGCTTCGCGGGCTGAAGATACCCAGGAGAGCATCGGTGGACGGGATAAGTTCAATCCCCGGTATTCATGGATGATCCGCTCTGCAAGGCGACCTTCCTCTTCCATGATAA
>JASFGH010000272.1:0-5900 GCA_050123865.1 Desulfobacterales bacterium
GTCTCTTTTAAAATCGCAAGGGCCAAGACACTGGGCCTGGTGGGTGAAAGCGGGTGCGGTAAAACCACTGTAGCCCGACTGATACTAAAGCTTTTAAATGCCGACAATGGCAAAATTTTGTTTAACGGACAGGATATTACCCAGCTGGATGAAAAAGAAATGAAGCCCCTGCGCAAAGAAATACAGATCATATTCCAGGACCCATACGGTTCCTTAAACCCCCGCATGACCATCGGGCAGTCAATTGCCGAGGGCCTTAAAATTGCCGGTATTCGCAACCCGTCAGAGCAAGAACAGCGCCTCGAAAAACTATTGAAGATGGTGGGCATGTCGCCGGCCAGCAGCGACCGCTTTCCGCATGAATTCAGCGGCGGCCAGCGCCAGCGTGTTGGCATTGCGCGCGCCTTGAGTGTTGAGCCCGCCTTGATTATTTGTGACGAGCCGGTTTCAGCCCTGGACGTCTCGATTCAGGCTCAGATTATTAACCTTTTGAAAGACCTTCAGCGTCAGCTGCAGCTCAGCTATCTGTTTATTTCCCATGATTTAAATGTGGTCGGTTATCTTTGCGACATGGTGGCAGTGATGTACAGAGGGCAGATTATGGAATACGCGCCAGCTGATGCGCTTTTTGATCATCCCATCCACCCCTATACCCATCTGCTGCTATCCGCTATACCAGACATCGAAGGCCACAGCGACAAGGAAATGAACGCCATGGCAGATGAGCCCGGCAAGACCATAAACCTACCCGCCGGGTGCAGCTTTCAGGACCGCTGCCCGCTGAAAGAAGATCATTGTCAACATGACCTGATTGAATTTGAAGAAGCAGGCCCTGATCACTTGGTGCGTTGCTGGAAAACAGCCCGGGACGGAAGCGCCTTATTTTAATGCCACCACACTGGAGCGCAACATCAGAAAGGGAACAAGCTCGTGTACGATACCCGTAATAATACGCCCAAATCGGAAATTGACCGGCGCAGCGCCAGTCTAAAAAGTCAGCTTGAGGAAAATGATATCGCAGCAACGCTATTGCTTCAGCGGGCGGACCTGCTTTATTTCAGCGGCACCATCCAGGAAGCGCACCTATTTGTCCCGCTTGAAGACGAACCGATCTTAATGGTGTTTAAAAACTATGATCGCGCCATCGCCGAATCGCCTTTGAGCCGTATCGTGCCCCTGGAATCGCCCCGGGACATTCCGCAGATTCTAATTGACTACGGCTATACCCTACCGCATACCATCGGCATGGGACTCGATGTATTACCGGTAAATATGTATCGCAATTATCAACGAACATTTGAAGATTGTCATCTGATCGATATATCCCATTTAATTCGCCTGGTGCGGGCGTTAAAATCGCCTTATGAAATCGATATGATACGCCAGGCCGCGCGGTTGTCTGATGCGGTGGCCGAGCAGGTTCCCGGCCTATTGCGTGAGGGGATGACCGAGCTTGAGCTGGCCGGTCTGGTGGAAGCTGAAGCCCGCAAACGGGGCCATCAGGGAGTGGTCCGCATGCGGCTGTGGGGCAGTGAGATGTTTTACGGGCACCTGATGGCCGGGCCATCGGGCGCAGTGCCCAGTTTCTTGTCTTCACCCACCGGTGGCACCGGCGCCAGCCCGGCGGTCGCCCAGGGCCCGGGGTTTCGTCCCATTCAAGCGCATGAACCGGTGCTGGTCGATTATGTCTTCGCACTAAACGGTTATTATTCAGACCATGCGCGTATTTTTTCCATCGGAGAACTGCCCGATGACTTAATGGCGGCGCATGCCGCTATGCTCGAGCTGCAGGATCTGATCAAACAGGAAGCCAAACCTGGTGTGCCCTGCGGCGCCATTTATGATCTGGCCCTGGAGTGGACGCGCCAAAAGGGATACGAGGAACATTTTATGGGGGTCGGCAAGGAACGGATTCGATTTGTCGGGCATGGGGTCGGTATCGAGCTGGATGAATACCCGTTCCTGGCAGCCGGTCAAAAATTGGAACTTCAGGCCGGCATGACCCTGGCGCTGGAGCCCAAGCTCATTTTCCCGCAAAAAGGGGTGGTGGGCGTTGAAAACACGCATGTGGTCACAGACAACGGATTAGAACAATTCGGCCGTTATCCGGATGAGGTCGTGATTGTTTGAATTGATCACACAAACCCGCAAAAATCGTTTTTACTTCAAGATAGCGATCAACAAACCATCATTTAGTGCCAAATAGTGCCAAAACATGTGGCCGCATGGGCCTGGTGCGTCTTCAATTATCCGATAGCTTCGCTTCTAAATGCTGCAGTTTTTTTTGCTGCTCCTGATAGAGGGCATGCGCCGTTTCAAGAGAAACCGCTTCAAAACGGATGGTGTCTCCGGGAGTGGCCTGAGCCACCCTGGGCAAATCCACCGAGATAACCGTCACGATCTTGGTATAGCCCCCCACCGTTTGCTCAACCATTAAAATAATGGGCTGCTCGTCGGCCGGGATTTGAACGCCTCCCGGCATGGTGGGCTCCGATATGATGCTTTTGGGCATCCCTTGGCGGATTTTAACCTTTGGCCCCTGCAGCCGGTAACCCATGCGGTCGGCCTTGGTGCTGATCATAAAGTCAGACTGAAAGAGAACCTCCAGGCCCTCCTTAAAAAAATCATCCTGTGGACCGGGGATCGCGCGGATGGTCAGTTCAGGAGGATATGCGGGTATCAGATCCAGCGGCATTTGCCGCGGGCTGTCCAGGCGTTTGCCCTGAGCGCAATCGATGACATCCCCGGCTTGCAGCACTCGCCCCTGGTAGCCACCGATGTTTGCGCCCACGTAGGTCGATCGGCTGCCCATCACTGCCGGTACATCGATACCACCGCTGACAGCCAGATAGGCCCGGCAACCGCTCTTCACCTGCTGGATGTCCAAGACATCGCCCGGCTTAACGCTAAATGAGGTCCAGGTCTGCATGGGTTGATCATTCAACGTCATTTTAATGTCAGCGCCGGTTACTGCCAGATCGGCCGGTGCCAAAATTTCAAGGCGCGGACCCATCACGGTGATCTCCATAACGGCACAATTTTTCGGATTGGCCACCAGCAGGTTGGCGCAATGGAAGGCAAAGGCATCCAGGACGCCGGACACCGGAATGCCCATTTGCTGGTAGCCAAAACGTCCTTCATCCTGAATCGTTGTGTAGCCGCCCGGTGTCAACACCGAAAACACCGCCATTATTCAGTCTCCTTTTCAACCCGATGCGCGTATTCTTCGGCGGAGATGGGTTTGAATTTGATGCGATCGCCGGCCTGATAAAGAAATGGGTTGTCGCGCTCAGGGGCGAACAGCTTGACCGGCGTACGGCCGATCAGCTGCCAGCCGCCGGGGCTGGCGATCGGATAGATGCCGGTCTGATTGTTGGCAATCCCCACCGATCCTTCCGGCACCAGTGTGCGGGGCGTCTCCAACCGGGGGGTGTGCAGCTTTTCGGAAAGCCCCCCCAGAAAAGGAAAGCCCGGTGTAAAACCCACCATGTAAATCAGGTATTCCGGTTCGCAATGCAGCGCAATGACCTCTGATACGCTCAGCTGGTTGGTATCGGCAACCGTGTCAATATCCGGCCCGAACTCACTGCCGTAACAGACCGGTATTTCAACGGTGCGGGGTGGCGGAATCTGTATGTCCCCCAGACGGGCCTCTAATGTTTCAAGCAGTTTTTGAAGTTCGGCGGGATCGGTCATCACGGGGTTATAAATCATCAACAAAGAGCGGTACGTCGGAATGACTTCGGTTACCCCTTTGAGGGGGTTGTCTTCGATCGCAATGGCCATGGATCGAACCTTGTTGTTGACTGCCGGATCGATGACATCTCCGTATTCCACCAGAAGGCCGCGGTCACCGGCGGTGCGAAAGCGCGCTTTTTCAAACAGGCCGTTTTGCATAGCGGCTATGATTCCTTTCCCATGGGTGTGACCGCCACCCCATCGGTTTCGAGCGTCTCACGGATACTGCGCACAAGGTCCACCGCTTTGGGATTATCGCCGTGCACGCATAATGTTTGGGCTTCAAGCGGGATGGTCGACCCGTCGGCTGCGATGACAACCCCTTCTTGAACCATTCGCAGCGCTCTTTCCGAAACCGCCTGGGGATCTTTAATGACCGCACCGGCCTGGCGCCGAGATACCAGGGTTCCTTCGGGACTGTAAGCTCGGTCCGGAAATGCTTCGTAAACCACTTTAAGCCCCACTTCCTGGCCGATGCGGGTCATGAGTTTGCCTTTGGCCCCGGCCAGCGCCACGTACAGCAGATCGGGATTGACCCGTACGATGGCCTCGGCAACCGCCCGGGCAACGTCTTCATTTTCAACGGCGGTCAAATACAGCGCACCATGCGGCTTGACGTGCTGCAGCCGCGTCCCGTGGGCACTGCAAAACGCTTGCAGGGCGCCGACCTGATAGATAACGTAATTGCGGAGCTCTTCCATGGTGCAATCCAGGTTGCGACGGCCGAAACCCAGCAAATCTGGATAGCCCGGATGAGCGCCCACACCCACACCATATTCGACAGCCAAGGCAACCGTGTGATTCATCACGGCTGGATCTCCGGCATGCCAGGCACATGCGATATTGGCGGACGTGATGTATTGAATGACCGCTTCATCCATGCCCAGTTTGTAGGCACCAAAGCTCTCTCCCATGTCGCAATTAAGATCAATTCTTTTCACTGTCATGTCTCCTTTCAAACACCAGCGCTTTGATCCTGAAGCAGGCCTATTTGATGGTCATCAAGTTGGGAAGAAATAGGGCAATTTTCGGAAAAATCGTCAGGATGGCCGTTGTCAGGAGCATCAAAAAGAAAAAGGGTAAGGCGTACTTGGCCACCTGCACAATCGGCTCGTCTGTCAGGCCCTGAATAACGAAGAGGTTGAAACCGACCGGCGGGGTAATCTGGCTGACTTCCACCATCAGGATCAAATAGATACCAAACCAGATGGGATCAAAACCGGCGGCCGTAACCATGGGCAGGGCAATCGGCAGCGTCATCACCACAATGGAAAACCCGTCGAGCAGACAACCGAGGATAATGTAAAAGATACCGAGCAGGATCATGAGCATATACGGGGAAAGACCCAATTCGGTGATGGTGCGGGTGATGGCCGCCGGGATACCCAAAAATCCCATGACGCGGGACAGAAAACCGGCCCCGACCACGATCATCATAATCATGGCATTGGTTTTAACCGCGCCCACCAGGCAATCAAACAAGATTTTTAAATTCATCTGACGGTTGATAAAGGCGAACACCGTGGCACCTAAAACCCCCAAGGCTGCCGCCTCGGTCGGCGTGGCCACGCCGCCGTAAATACTGCCCAAAACCATCAGAATTAAAATCAACGTCGGTGCCAGGTCCTTGAGGCCCACCATCCGCTCTTTCCAGCTGTAGCTTTCCTGGGTTCGGGGCGCAATCGCAGGATTGCGAATGCCGCGGTAGATGATGTAGCAGGAATAAATCCCCGACAGGAGCAAACCCGGCAGGATGCCGGCCATAAACATTTTGCCAATCGACACCTCGGCCAGAATGGCATAAACGATCATGATCAACGACGGCGGAATTAAAAATCCCAGGGTGCCGGCTCCGGCCAATGATCCCATCGCCAAGTGCCGATCATAGCCCAGCTTGTCAAATTCGGCCAGAGTGATGCGGCCGACCGTCGCGGTGGTCGCGGCACTGGAGCCGGATACGGCTGCAAACAGCGTACAGGAAACGATGTTCATCAGCAATAGCCCGCCGGGAAGCCGGTAAAGCCAGGGAACCAGCGACTTGAAAAGCTTCTCGGAAATCCCCGAGCGATAGAGGATTTCACCCATGAGAATAAACAGCGGCAGGGCCACATATTCCCATTTTTCAATCGTCGCCCACACAGACGATGCCATGTTGTTGCCGG
>JASFGH010000273.1:0-5847 GCA_050123865.1 Desulfobacterales bacterium
TGATTTCCTTTTTTAATGGCAGGTCTGAAAGCCCCAGCAGCAGGGTCATGATCACAAATATTCCGCTGCCGCCCAGAATGTACCAGTTAGCTGAGGTCAGGCTGTCATGGGTCTGTAGCATCTCATCAATTTGTTCGGCCGAAAAGCCTTCTTTTCGCAGCTGAAGGCGACGATGGCGGGTCGTCCAGCTTCCCAGGGTCACCCCCAGCACGGAGATGAGGGGTATGATCAGTGACCATTTATACATGATTTCATAGGAGAGGATGCTGGCCAGCCAGCCACCTAGCCCAGCTACCAGGGCGCTGCCGCCGATGATCGCGATGCGTCCCAGGGTCTGCATGGTGACATGCATGCGCTGCAAAGTGGCCTCCGGTATGGCGTGCCCGTCCTCATCAACGGGTGACACGGCTTCAACGGTCATGGCGTCCGCCACAACGTCCTGCAGAACGAAACCCACCGGGGACAGCAGCACCGATATGATGTACCAGATATCAAGCGGTAAAAACGATGCCATCCAATGCTGGTATCCGGTCAAGCCCACCATGATCAGCAAGCTGAGGGCCATCAAGGTGGCCCCGAAATAGACAAAAGCGGCTTTGCGGCGCCAGAACAGATCCACCAGATGCCCCAACGGCATCTTTAAGGCCCAGGGCAAGCCGGCCCAGAAGGCCAGACCGGCTAAAAATGCAGCCGATAATCCCAGTTGCTCTTTGACAAAAAAAGACTCGATGATACCGGTAAATCCGGAAACGCCCGCGGCCAGATAGACCATCAACGGTGGCAGGTAACTCCAGCGCATTTCACGGAAAATTCCCAGGAAATCCTGCGTAAACCAGATCCAGAAACGGCGGGTGATAGAGGTGCTTTTGGTGTCGCTAGATCGTTCAGCAGTCATGATTTCCTTCGGTCAGATAGCGCTATGTAGATGGTGAATATCATTTATGCAAATCTCTTGTCCGGGACTTTGAAAGTCGAGATTTGGGATTAATTGTATATTGGGTGACAGGTACCTGGAATTTTCGTATGGAAGAGATTTAATTCGAATTTGCGGGTGAACACCAGATGCTTCTGGCGGCCACTATTCCGGTAAAGCACGACGCTCCTTTAATTCCGTAATGTCCGGCAGGGAGATGGCGCCTTCCGACTCAAATGGCAGCACGCTGGGAAAAGCGCTTGCTCCCAGGCGCAGCTTGCCCGTGATATGATACTGAAGTTGCTCCTGGTTGTGCATACCCACAGCACTCTTTATGATGTCAAAGACTGATGAATATACGCGTAGCGGCAACAGCTCGGTCCCGTAGGCCGGGATCTCAACATCGGATTCTGAAACCCCGAAGGCAAAAGTTTTGCCGTTAATTTCGATTTCACTCTCGACGCCTTTGATCGTTAACGGCGTTTCATTGGTGTTGAATACCCGCAATTGCACCTCAAAAACGGTTTCAAGGAGATTAATCGATTCGGGGCGAATATTGGCCAGTTTGACCCGCGGCGGCTCCATGCGCTTGCCCACACCGGCACAGCCGACCAGATAATAAGATATAATCGCAGTCAAGAACATCATTTTGCTTACTGTGAGCATTGGCCTCATTGATTGAGTATTCCTTTCAGCAGCCCCTTGCCGGTTTCCTCAAGCTTTTTTTTGTCCAGCAAGTCTGCAGGTTTGTCGGTTCCCTCCAGCACTCCCTGCAACTGCTTTTTGGCGACTCCAGCAAGGTCCGGCTTAAACTGGGGATCTGCAAAAGTGCCGGAGACGATTACCGGCACCATGAGCCCGGAGCGATCGTCGGTATCCCCCTGTCCTTTAATGGTGCCGACCACTTTGGGCTCCACCCGGAAGTCCAACGTCTCTGTCACAAGGTTGGCGTTACCGGCTGCCAGGATCCGGATCAACGGTGATTTCAGGCTGGTTTGCGGTGTGTTGACCAGCCCATTTGTGATCGTGAAGGGTGCGCTGAGTTCGGCAAAGTCGGTTCGCGGTCGCTCGGAAGGCTTTTGAGCCAGGCCAAAAGCGGCTTTGACATTACGAACCATGCCGGCCAGATCGATACCGACAATGGCGCCGTCGTTAAATCGCAGCTGGCCGCTACCGTTTAACGTTTGTTTTATCTTATCCGGATGATCGCCGGCCAGGGCCAGGTTGAGCTGCGCATTGGTAACGCCTTCTAAAATATCCTTATCTAAGACATCACGCAGCAGCGGGCCGACCTGGACGCCGGCCACATTCAGGTTCATGTTGCTTTTTGGCGTCTGGGTCTGCACATTGAAACTACCCTTTCCGCTGACGTTGCCTTGATACATCGCCAATTGTAGCGGGTCAAGATTGAATATACCGTTTTTGGCCTTGATTTGAACCAGCAGATCCTTGATTTTGGCCTTGCTGGCCACCAGCTGGCCGATCTTAATGCGCCCATCCAGAATCAGCTTTCGCAGGGGCTCATAATTGGTAGCTTTCTTTGGGGCTGTTTTTTTAGCGGGCTCGCCCTGCTGCTCAGATTTTGGGGGAAGATAGCGATCCAGGTCGATCCGGTCCAGATTCATATCGAATGCCAGATTGGGTCTTGAAAATTCAGAGGCCTTGAGCGAAAAATTGAGCGTCGATTCATCCAGGTTCAAAATGCCGTTGGACACGGTAATCCGGGTGGCATCTCCCTTAAGATTCGCCTTGAGCGCGACACGGTCCAATGCCTTCGGATCCGATGTGGCGACCGGAAACGGCTGCTCGAGTGCGGCCACCAGTTGACGTGGGGAAAACGGTTGCATTTCGACGGCCAGATCGATTCCGGGTGTTGACCCTGGATTCATCACCTTGCCTTTTAAAGTCAGGATAAGCTCCTTGAGCGCATTAATGTCAAGATCCAGGGGAATGGCGGCTTTTTTGAGGTCCTTGCCCACCGGCCCGATGGTTCCCGCCACCGATATCGGCTGCTTGTCGAGCTGGGCCCCGAAGGAAAGCTTGATCGGGCGATCCAGGGATACGTCTTGCAGGTTTAGATTTACAGCTGTTATTTCCTTGCGGGTTTGAGTGGTGTGGTCTATCCAGGTGATCGAACCATTTTTCACTAAGAACTCTCCAACAGTCAGGTCTTTAATGGGTAAACCGGCGCTCGACGGTTCCGTGTCTTTCTTCTTTTCGGCTGTCGTTGTATCTTTGGCACCTTCCGGTTGCGCCCAGTTGAATCGCCCATCCTTGTTTTTCACCAGCGTAATGTAGGGTTCATTTAAGATGAAGCGTTTGACCTGAATGTCTTTGGATAGCAGTGGCAGCAGCTTTATCCTGACCTCAAAAGACTTTACATTGACAAAATCTTTTTCTGAGAAACCGGGCGTATTTCCCAGCTTTAAATCGGAAAAGGATATACCGGCCCAGGGAAATAGCGACAGGCTCAGGTCGTCTCCGACAGTAAACGGTCTGCCGGTCCTTTCCGATACGAGCTTCTCCACTTCGGGCTTGTAATCCTGGATATCAATGAATGCCGGCGCAATCAATAAGGTGGCAATAACAAGCACCACCAATCCGACACATATGATCAATCCCCACTTGATCGCCTTGTTCATTTTTTTCCTCCTTTTGACATAGAGACATACAATGTTGAAATAATCTACTCACCCGAAGTGGCAGTGTCAATAAAAGGGGCGATGAAGACCAACGATCGTGACCGGATCTGCACGTCGCCAACACATCCACTTGGGGATCGCTTTTTCCTTAAAAAAAGTGTATTGTCGCAGCATACACGCTTGTAGTTGACGATTTTCGTCGGTGAACTAAAAATAGCGGCCGTTACATCTTGGTGCTTAATACCTGAATCTTGCATGAAAATTGATGAGAACATAAGTTTAAAATAAAAGACAGCCACTCAAGCGAATTATGGAAGTATGACAAAATGCCAATTGGTTTAATGGATGAAGATCATCTTATCTCATTAACTTTCACCCGATGGGCGAGCCGGAGGCTTCCATCTGCTGCGTTATTAAGGGCGAAGCATAGTTTACTATAGCTTCACCCTTAAGTGCCTTGCATATGAAAGCCTCCGACACGTGCAAAATCCAGGTAATAAATGTTAAATTTATGATTGCGGTCTTGTTATCGCTTCTCAGATCGAGGAATTTATATCATGAGCCAGCGCAGTTATTTGATGGAAGGAGATGAAGAGTCGATCCGGCTGGATTTGAAAACAGATCCGCAGGCTGTTATCAAACAGGCCGAATGGGCCGGGCTTGAACCGGGTATGCGCGTTGCTGACCTGGGCTGCGGGGCCGGAAAAACCACATTTCACCTCAACGAGCTGGTTGGTCCGACAGGTACGGTCGTTGGGATTGATATTGCCCAACAGCGGATCGATTATGCCGAAAACAAATATCATCATGAGGGAATCCAATATGTTTGCAAAGATATTCGTGAGCCATTAGATGATCTGGGAATGTTCGATTTTATCTGGATGCGGTTTGTTCTTGAGTACTACCGTAATGATGGCTTTGAGATCGTTCAAAATATTTCAAAAGTACTTAAGCCCGGCGGCATTTTGTGCCTGATCGATCTGGACAGCAACTGCCTTCGTCATTATGGCCTGTCCCAGCGGCTTGAAAAGTATTTGATCAAGCTCATGCAGATCATGGAAACTCAATTTAATTTCGACCCTTACGTTGGCATCAAGCTGTATTCCTTCCTTTACGATTTGAATTACCGCGATATTAAAGTCGATGTGGCCCCGCACAACCTGATTTACGGCGAATTGAAGGAAATCGATAAATTTAACTGGACCCAAAAAGTAGAAATTGCAGGTAAGATTTCGGGGTGCCGGTTCGAAGACTATCCGGATGGGTATGACGGTTTTTATAAAGATTTTATTGAATTTTTTACGGATCGCAGAAGGTTTAGTTATACGCCCGTCGTCTCCTGCCGGGGATGCAAACCGCGGTCCTGAAGTGCCCGAAATTGGTTTTTAAATAAATCGCAGCAGACGGTTGAGATACCTGAAGTATTCATCAGAGCTTTGCAACCGGCAAACCCACAGATTATACTGTTTCTCATAGGTAATGGCCTGATCTTCAGCATATTCAACCGGATATAGAAGAACTGCGATTTCACTTTGTTCAATTTTTTTCATCAACGCAGAAAGCATTGCCCTGAAAATATCTGCAGTTAGTGAATGGGGATCTACCACAAACACCTTCAAGCAGTTTGTCAAATCGGAAAGATTGAGCCCGGCATCGGAAAGCACAACGCCAACGATGGCTGTCAAGCGGCCATTTTTCTTCAGTGAATAAAAATGCCGCTCCCGCTTAAGACCGGCCTGATGATACAAAGCGGACAGATGGTCATGGCTGAATTTATCTGCCGTCAGATCCAGTGCGCCCAGCATAAGGCCGCCGGCCACGTGTTCATAGAATTTTTCAAGCTCTGCAAGATCTTCAGGTTGTGTTGGTACCAATTCCCAGTCTGACGGCAAAGCCGACGGTTGACCGTTTGTTTTATGGCGATGGTGGTAATATGCAAAGGCGTCCACCGAACATTTTTTAGGATCATTTATGTTTTTGGCTGCCCCACCGAAGATGCGCCTTGGAAATTTATTTTCGGATCGGTAATAGGCAATAAAGTAATCCATGTGCAGAGAGTAAATCCGGCCCGAATCATTGATCATACGCCCGATTTGATCGAGGACGATGAGTCCAGCTTTATTGCCGGTTGATTTTCTGGCGGCGTGATGATGAATCATCCAGGTGTTTTCGTAAAACCGGATCATTGCCATATGACCTAAAATTCGACCTTTATCCTGATAAATAAAATGGCGCGCAATGTGGGGATTGTTACTGTAAAGGCGTTCGTACGTTTTTTTTATCTTATCTTTA